>CALAIJ010000292.1 GCA_937923365.1 uncultured Sulfitobacter sp. | reverse complement strand
CACGCCCTGTTCATCCGGCTCGGGCGCAAACACATCTACGGGCGCGGCAACACCTGCAGCGTCAACCCTGACTGTGGCCAAGCCCATGCCGCCCGAGCGGTCCGTTTCAAAGAACACCCGCGCCCCACCGGCGGGGTCCGGTTCTGCGTAGGGGTTTGTGTCACGTGCACCTGCAACGGGTGGTGTGGTTACCGCTTGCGCAGGGGCGGCCCATGCCCAGGTCGCAGGGTCCCAACGCCGTAGTCGCAGGATCCAGTTGTCGGACAAGGTTGCTTGTGCCGCAGCGCGGTGCGACCAGAGATACCAGATTTCTCCGCTGGCATCCTGCATCAGATGCGGTGCGCGATTTCCTCCGTCACCCGTGGCGATCGTCGCGGCTGCGGACCAACCGGTTTGCACACCGCGCACCAAAGCTGCGGGCAGGCCATCGGCAAGCCCTTGTAACGTCCATCCCGCCGTTGGTGAGCCACGGATGATGCCAGCAGCAGAGCCGATCAGCACCGCGCCCTCCGGCGATTGGATCACCGCGTGCAGATCATTGGAGGGCAGGCCGTTGGCCGTGGTATGGCTGCGCCAGATGCGGCCCTCGAAAATGCCCAATCCGGCAGCCGTCGCGGCAAGCAGGACGCCATCAGCGGTCCACGTCAGTGCCCTGACATCAGGGTTGGGCAGGCCGTCCGTTGCGGTGAATACGTCCCACGTGGAGGCATCTTCTGATAGGAGTGCAACGCCCGCTGCTGTCCCCAAGGCCACACGCCCGTCCGGTGCGACCGACATGGCGCGGGGCAGGGCTGCGGGCAGACCATCTGCCAAGCCCCAGCTGCGCCACCGCCCCTGATTGTCGCGGCGACTGACACCTGCTGTTGTCGCCAGCCACAGGCTGCCATGCCCGTCCGCCGTCACCCTGCGGATGTTGTTGCCGATCAATCCGTCCGGCGTGGCAAGGGTGGTCGTCACCGCCCCGCTTTGGTCTACCTCGCTCAGACCGGCAGGTGTGGCGCAGGCCACGCGCCCGTCCGGCAGGATTGCCACGTCGCGGATGTTGTTCGAGGCAAGACCGTCAAGGGTGGTAAACCCGCCCCAGACCCCATCGGGGCGTCGCGTGCTCAGCCCGCCCGCAGTGGCGATCCAAAGTCTGCCGGTAAAGTCGCAGGCGGTGGCGCGCACCGTATCGCTGAGCAACCCGTCCACGGTGGTCCAGACGCTCCAGGGGCCGCCAATGCCATTGCGGTGTGCAAGCCCTGCCGCCGTCGCCAGCGTGATCCGCTCTGACCAATGTGCGGTGCGCAGTTGCCAATGGTTGTCTTGGTGTTCCGCCCAGCACAGGCGTGCGCCGCCCAGTGGGTCCGCAAGTGCGGAAGGTGTGCGGGCCTGGCCCCAGATTGGCGGACCATGCAAAGGGGCAGGCGCCCAGTCAATGGCCGGATCCCACGCGCCCAGCCCCAGCAAGTCGCGCTGTGCAAACCCCAGAACCCGCGCGGCGTTTGACCCGCCCAGATCAACGCGAAGCCGTGCATCATCGCCGGTGGCGATTGTCGCCAGACGCAAACTGCCATCGGGCAGCGCGGAGGCTGTGACATCAACAAGCTGCGCGTTCATCGCTGCTGCCACTTCGGGCGCGGTGGCGGCATTCAGGTTGCCATAATCGGCGGGTAGCACGGTAAAGGTTTCGGTGCCGAAGCGACCCGTGAGGCGCAGTTGGCTGGCCGCAACAAGCCGGAAAGGTCCGGCAACGCGCCCGCTGATAATGGCGGCATCGGCTGCGCGCCCGCGCCCCAATGCGATCACAAGCTGGCCTGCGGCCTCCCAGCCCAAGCACATGCGCCCGTCCGACAAAAGAGCGGCCGTAGGGTCTTGCGCGCCGCCAGACCACTCGGGCAAGTCAACCGCATCGCGCCATTCCCCATGCGCCCAGCTTTTCTGCATCAGGACCTGTCGGGTCGGGATGGGGGCCGCAGTGGCGGTGGTGCGCTTTTGGGGGCCAAGTTCCGCGACATGGGGGGCCGCCTCGTCCCAGCCCGCATCCCGTCTGTCGGCAAAGAACACGTGGCGCACGGTGTTGGTATCGCTCAGGGCTGCAATGCGCCCGCACGGGGCGTTGCTTAGCGCCAGAAGGCTATGGCGCGTGCGCAGGATTTCGAGGCGCGCATCCACTCCTGTTGCAACGGTTTCGATCCGCAAGGCACCTGCCTGATCGGTGGCACGAACGTCATCAAAGGCAAGGTTCAACGCGGTGGCCACCTCTGCCGCGGTTGCCGCGTTGATGTTGTCAAAGTCCTCGGGGCCGAACCGCAGGCGCGCCGTGCGCACGGTGTCCGTTTCGAGCGTCAGCTCCATGCCTGCGCGCAGGGCAAAGGGCTCTGCATTGGCGCTGGTCAGTTGCGCGGGGACGCCCGCGCCGCCAAGGCTCGCGCCTGCCGGAAAGTCGAAGACATCTGCGGCGTCCTGTCCGCCCTGCCACGCAGGGCCGCCGCCAACGGGGCGTTCGGCACGCAGGTACAGGCTGCGTTGGGCGGTCACATTTGCGCGGGTGACGTTCTGGGCAAACTCTGCCATCTGCGTGCGCCAACCCACCTGCTGTGTGACCAGCGCGCTGAGCGCCTGCGTGGTGCCGACCACATCAAACAGCCGGTTTGCCGTGGCCAACTCGTTGCGTTGCCTTGGCAGCGGCACCACAGAGGAGCCTTGCCAGCCGATCATCTGCGCCAAGGGGTCCAGCAGGTCGGGCTGGACGCTTTGCACGTCACGCAGGTCCAGCAACCCTTCGGCTGACGACCGCAGGTGGTCGCATCCCATCCCGAACATATCCACAAAGCGGCGCAACTGGCCGCCTGCTCGCGAGGTCTCGGGCACGCCGGGCACATGGGCGTCTTGCGGCAGAAGGGCCACGTCCGGCGTGCGGTATACCTCTGGCAGCATGTCCCAAAGGCGGCGGTTCAGGGCGTGGGTATCTCCGGCGGCCACGGCCCCGCGATAAAGTGTCTGCGCTTGCGGTGCAGGCGCGCTGCCATCATCCGCGAGGTAGTAGACCGTTTGCTTTGGCGTCAGCGCGCTGGCATCCAGCAATTCATCCAACACCCGAACCGGCATGCCGCCCGCATCATAAAAGACCGTGCGACGGTGGCGCTGGATCTCCAGCGAGATGTCGCCGTCGATCTGCGCCACCGAGATGCTGCGGGTTTGCGCGCGCAGGCCGTCCTCCATCGTCTCTTCGTCGGGCAGATCCACAACCTGCAAAACGCCGGGGATAGGGGCGGGGGGAAAGGTGGCGCTGTCATAGATCAGATAGGGGTCGCCGGGCACCAAGGGTGGAAACGCATAGTCGCGGGTTTTGCGCCGGATCAGCATGTCAGGTACGTCCCCCGGTGTCTCCAGCGGGTCGAGCGTATAGCTCCAGCTAAGCCAGATGCGGCGGCCAACGATATCGGCCTGTGGGAAGAGCCCCTCAAATTTCATGACGCGGCCACTGCTGTCGTGATGTCCAGCGCGCCCAGTCGCGGGATTTCATTGAAGGCAAGATCAATCTGGCCGTCGGCCTCTACCTGACGGTCCAATGCGTCGCGCAGGATCTCGGGCAGGTCCTCGATGGCGGGCAGATTGGAGGCAGCGAGGGCGGCGGCAATATCCCCGTCAGTCTGGTCGCGCCGCTTGAAGCGCAGAATGCGGACGCTGCGCACGCCTGCCGCGCGGATGGCGGCATCGTTGATCATGCCCAGATAGACCGTCTCGCCGAAATCCACGGTGTCGAAGGCAAGCACTTCGGCCACGGCACTTTCCACCGCCTGACGCACAGCGTCCGCACGGTAGCGTTCGTCAAAGGTAATCTCGAGCGTGAGGTCGATATCGACGCCTGTTGCGTCATGGATACGCACGAAGGTGCCTGCCATGCGGCGGTCCTCGAAGAAGGCGAGGATCTGGCGGCGCAGGCTTTCGGGGACGGGGGCAAGTTCGGGTCCTGTCGGGGCCACGTAAAGATCGATGCGGTTCCAGCTGCGGGTGCGCGCACGGGCCTTGGCCACGCCGCCTGCAAGGTGGGCCATTGCGCTGTAGTCGTCGCGTGCCACTGCGCGGTTACGGGCGCGAAACGCCAACGGGCCAAAGCGGGCTGCGTCCTCAATGCTTTCGGCGTCTGTGCCACCTGCAGCGGCGGCCGGGTTGCTGACCAGATCAAGGCCTGCGATCGGGGTCAGGCTTTCGGTGATGGTGCCTGCGGGCACATTGCCCACCGCACCCGCCGTGGTGCGCCATGAAGCGCGGATATTGTTGGGGCCCTGGGTCGGGCGACGCCCAAAACGGCCATCGCCCCCAAAGTGGACAAAAGCTTCGGAGGCTGGACCAAAGCGCAGATAGTAGTGCCTTGCTTGCGGGTCGGACAGGCGCACGCGGCCATCCGGTCCGGTGTCATAAAGCAGACTGTCGCGGCGATCCCAGCGGACCCATCCCGCACCTTCCTCGACCTCCAGATTGATCGAGCTGGGCACAATGGGGCCGGGCAAGACCGCGAATGACTGGTTCGGCTCGCCACTGGACGAGCCCAAAACAGTGGGGGGCACTGTGATGCCCTGGCGCACAGGCAGGCCGCGATAGAGCAACTGACCGTCGGGGAGGGTCTCCACCTGATCCGAACCAAGGGTGATCGTCAGGTCCGGTTCAAGGTATTCGAACACCACGGGCGTCGACTGGCTGGTGGCCCGAAACTGGGCACCGCGCGGGATCACCACGAAGGGCAGGCCGGGATCAAAGGTCAGGTCCAGCTCTGCGGCGGCGGGTTTCGGCGGGGCAAGTTCATAGCCGATCAGGCGCAGATGCTCGATCACGCTGCGCGGCTCAGAGGCGGTCTCCAGAAAGGCTTCGTTGGCGATGCGATCCTGATAATAGAGCACCAGATCGCCCATATAGGCGAACATATCCACCATCAGCATGCCAAGATCGGCAGGGTTCCGGTCCGTCCATTCCGGCAGGCGCAAGCGCGCAAATTGCAGCAGGGACTTGCGCAAAGAGGCAAAGTCTTTGTCGGTATAGTCGATCTGTGGTCTGGCAGCGCTCATGTCATACTCCCAAAGGCAGCAAAAGGGTTTGCGGTTGCGGGCGATCAGCGGTGGCATAGGTCAGATGGATCACCATCGTGCCTTCTTGCTGCTCGACCTGCAGGTCGGTGATGATCAGACGGGGCTCAAGCTGGGCCAGCGTCTCGCGGGTGTAGCGGGCAATCAGCCGCGCAAGCGCGCCATCATTGGGCTCATGCGCCAGATCATGCAGCGGAGAGCCAAAGCGCCGCGCCATGGGGCGTTCGCCGATGCGTGTCCCAAGTATCAGGCGCAGATTGTCCGCCAGTTTCTGGGGCCCTGATGTCCAGCTGACACCGCCCCGGTCAGAGCTGATCGAGAAGGGAAAAGACGGGCCGCTGATCTCCATGTATCTCTCCTTGCGTTAGGTCAGTGTGCCAGCGCCCGATTGGGTGCCAGTGCCAATGGGCGCATTGCCAAAGTCGGCAACGGTTGTGGTGATGCCCGTCACGCCTGCCGTGCGGACATAGGCATCAATCGCGTCGGCCATCGCCCCTGCGGCCTGCGCGAGCGTCCAGTCCGGATCGGC
>CALAIJ010000291.1 GCA_937923365.1 uncultured Sulfitobacter sp. | reverse complement strand
TGGCAAGCGGGTACTGGCCGTCGGCACCGATTGCTCTGTCGGCAAGATGTACACCGCCATGGCGCTGGATGAGGCGATGCGCGCCAAGGGCATGAAAAGCACGTTCCGCGCCACCGGCCAGACCGGCATTCTGATCACCGGCTCTGGTGTGCCGCTTGATGCGGTCATCGCCGATTTCATGGCCGGTGCGGTCGAGTATCTGACGCCTGATAACGATGACGACCACTGGGACATCATCGAGGGGCAGGGCAGCCTGTTCCACGTCAGCTATTCCGGCGTCACCATGGCGCTGGTGCACGGCGGCCAGCCCGATGCGCTGATCATCTGCCACGAGCCGACGCGCACCCACATGCGCGGTCTGCCCGAGTACACGCCGCCCACCATGGAAGCCGTGCGCGACATGGCGCTGGCGCTGGCCAAAGTGGCCAACCCCGCCTGTCAGGTCGTTGGCATTTCCGTAAATACCCAACATATGTCCGAGGACGACGCCCGCGCCTATCTTACCAAGGTCGAGGGTGAGATGGGGCTGCCTGCCACCGATCCGTACCGCTTTGGGTCCGAGAAACTGGCGGATGCGCTGGCAGCACTTTAACATCTGATCCTGTGCCCGGTTGCGGGTGCAGGATTGAGTTTATCTGGAAGGGTGAAGGGGGACCGATGCGCATAGAAGTAACGGCCGATGTGTTTCAACTGGCGCAGGTGTTCACCATTTCGCGTGGCTCGCGCACCGAGGCCCGCGTTCTTACCGTTCGGATCACGGATGGCGGCGTAACAGGGTGGGGCGAATGTGTACCCTATGCGCGCTACGGCGAGACAATGGAGAGTGTCACCGCGCAGATCGAAGCGCTGAGCGGGGCACTGACCCGCGAGGGCCTTTATGATCTGTTGCCCGCAGGGGCCGCGCGCAATGCGGTCGATTGTGCCTTGTGGGATCTTGAGGCCAAGACCGCAGGCAAACGTGTTTGGGAGATGGCCGGTTTGCCCAAGCCCGGCCCCGAAATCACCGCCTATACCCTGTCGCTTGCCGAACCCGCAGAGATGCAGGCGCAGGCGGCCAAGAATGCGCATCGCCCGCTCTTGAAGATCAAGCTGGGCACGCCCGACGACATGCCCCGTCTGGAGGCCGTGCGCGCAGGCGCACCCCAAAGCACAATCATCGTTGATGCCAACGAGGGCTGGACGGCAGACGTCTATGCCGACCTTGCACCGCATCTTGTGCGCCTTGGCGTGGCATTGGTCGAACAGCCGTTGCCCGCCGCAGATGATGCGGCACTCATCGGGATGGAGCGCCCGGTGCCCGTTTGCGCCGACGAAAGCGCGCATGATTGCAGCACTTTGGAGCGGCTCAAAGGCAAGTACGATGTGGTCAACATCAAGCTCGACAAGACCGGAGGTCTGACCGAAGCGCTCAAGCTGCGCGATGCCGCGCGGGCAGAAGGCTACGACGTGATGGTCGGTTGCATGGTGGGGTCTTCCCTGGCGATGGCCCCGGCCACGCTGGTGGCCCAGGGGGTCAAGGTTGTCGACCTTGATGGGCCGCTGCTTTTGGGTGAGGATCGTCCCACGCCGCTGGTCTTTGACGATGCTGGGGTGCATCCGCCTGTCGCTGGCTTGTGGGGGTAGCGTGTCTTTTGTCATCGTCTACGATTGCGAATTCCTGACGGGCGAGGCCTCTCCTTCACGGTTCTGGTGTGGGCCGCAGGATCCTGATCCTTTGTGCGTCCAGATCGGCGCGGTACGGCTTGACCTGAGCGCGCCTTACGACGTGTCAGAGCCCGTTGGATGGTTCGTCACGCCGCAGGATCGCGACGGCAACGTGACCGCGATTGATCCCATGTTGACCCGTCTGTGCGGGATCACACAGGCGACCATCGACACCCAAGGCGTGCCCTTGATCGACGCGCTGGGTGCGCTGGGCGATTTTG
Organism: uncultured Sulfitobacter sp.; assembly: GCA_937923365.1. Lineage (GTDB taxonomy): Bacteria > Pseudomonadota > Alphaproteobacteria > Rhodobacterales > Rhodobacteraceae > Sulfitobacter. Next base: position 13,845 of record CALAIJ010000291.1, on the reverse strand, counting down.
CCCAAGGCAACCTGTTGCTGAGCTGGGGCAAAGACGAATTGCTGTGCTTTGCGCCGTCGCTCTTTGTGCAAGGGCTGACAAGTCCGATCCCCGCGCCGCAGTTTCGCAATGCGGCTCATCTGCTGGTTGCCGCTGGTGAAGACGTCGAAACCGTGAACGGCTTGCGCAGCAATACCATCTGCGCCTATTTCGGTTTGAAATCCACAGGCCGCGCGCATGACGCCCGCGCGGACGCAGCGGGGGTTGCCACAGCTTTAAGCCATCTGCTGCAAACAGGCCGCCTGCGCCCTGAACACATCACCGGGCTGGCCCCGAACTGACCTTTGAAAGGATCGATACCATGACACGGACCGTCTATGTAAACGGCGCATACCTGCCCGAGAACGAAGCACAAATCTCGATCTTTGATCGCGGGTTTCTGATGGCGGACGGGGTCTATGAAGTGACCTCCGTGCTGGATGGCAAGCTGATCGACTTTGACGGACACGCAGTGCGGCTGAGCCGGTCGCTCAACGAGTTGGAAATGAAGAACCCGATCTCCAAAGCCGATCTGCTGGAGGTCCACCGCGAGCTGGTGCGGGTGAACGAGATCAACGAGGGTCTCGTCTATCTGCAAATCACCCGCGGCTCTGACGGCGACCGTGATTTTGCCTATCCGGCAGAAGACACAGAGCCGACGATTGTTCTGTTCACCCAGAACAAGCCGGGCCTCGCCGACAGTCCCGCCGCCAAGAAAGGGGCCAAGATCATTTCCATCGAAGACATCCGCTGGGGCCGCCGCGACATCAAGACGGTGCAATTGCTTTATCCGTCCATGGGCAAGATGATGGCCAAGAAGGCCGGCTGCGATGATGCGTGGATGATCGAGGATGGCTTTGTCACGGAAGGCACATCCAACAACGCCTATATCGTCAAAGGCAACCGGATCATCACGCGTGCACTGTCCAATGATATCCTGCACGGCATCACCCGTTCTGCTGTTTTGCGCTTTGCCAAGGAAGCCCAGATGGAAGTCGAGGAACGCAACTTTACCATCGACGAGGCCAAGGAGGCGGATGAGGCGTTCACCACCTCAGCTTCTGCTTTTGTCATGCCTGTCGTCGAAATCGACGGTGTTGCCTTGGGCGATGGCACACCAGGGCGCGTCGCGCCGCGCTTGCGTGAAATCTATCTGGACGAAATGCGCAAAATGGCAGTCTGACGCCCCGCTGCTGCGGCCTGTCAGAGCCGTGACAGGACCACGCCCAACGCGACCAGACCTGCCCCCGCCAGACGGGGCAGGGTGACGGCCTGCACAGCCAATCCGAACAGCCCTGTCGCATCAATGACAAGGGCTGCCGTCATCTGCCCCAGCACAAGTGCAGAGATAGCCGTCAATGCGCCCACCACAGGCACGGCCCACAGCATCGACCAGACAAAGAACGCGCCCAAAGCGCCCCCTAGCAGCAGCACGGGTGGGGCTGCCGCCACGCGGCCAAAGGCGCCAAACTGGCCCAGCACCATCGAGACGCCGACCAGCACGAAGAACCCCACGCCAAAGGATACCGCAGCCGCAGCGACGCCACTGCCGATGCTGCGCCCAAGGGCCGCGTTCAGCGGCGATTGAACCGCCACAGCGATGCCAGCCGTTACCACAATCAGCAGAGCGATGAGGGGGGATTGCATGAGCCGTCCTTTTGAGTGAGCAATAGTCGCATCAAACGGCAAGCGAGGCGAAATGGCAAACACGATCACGCGCGAGGGCATGCAGGCGGCCATCGGCCAGGAGCTTGGCTGCTCGGACTGGTTCATCATGGATCAGGCGCGCATCAACGCCTTTGCCGATACGACAGAGGACCATCAGTTCATCCATATCGACCCCGTCCGAGCGGCGGGGACAATATTCGGGGGCACAGTGGCGCATGGGATGCTGACCGTCTCTATGATGTCGGGCATGGCCTATAGCGCGCTGCCCGTGATGGAAGGGATGAGCGCCAGCGTGAACTACGGCTTTGACAAGGTGCGTTTCATCACACCTGTGCGGTCGGGCAAGCGGATACGCGGGCGTTTCACCCTGCGCGACACCCAAGTACGCGGCGGTGACAAGCTGATGTGCACCCTTGATGCGGTGGTCGAGATCGACGGGGAGGAGCGGCCCGCGATGACCGCTGAGTGGCTGATCCTCTACGTTTTCTGACGCCCGGGTGCCTCCCCACGGCGTGAGGCCGCAAAAAGGGCGGCGGTCACCAGCAGGATGCCCATGGAGGCCAGCGGCAGGATCGCGGGGCCAAATGTCTCGTAGACGAAGCCGCCCGCCAGCGCACCCAGGCCTTGCCCGCCAAAGAATGCCGAAGCATTCAGCGCCAGGGCCAGTTGCGCCAGCGGGCCTGCCGTCTCCATCAGGCGCGATTGTAGGGGTGGGACGCACAGCGCCCAGCCTACGCCAAAGCAGATGAACGCCGGATAGGAAATCCAATAGGCCTGCGGGGCCAGCCACAGGACGGCGAAACACAAGGCGGTAAAGCCCAGCCCGCCGATGATTGTGCCTTCGCGGCCCAAACGCTGCACGATTGTCGCGGAAAACGCATTTCCCGCCATCGAGGCCAGACCTGCCGCCAGCAGTGCTGTCGTCAACGCGCCGCGCGGGGCGCCGCCCGTTTCCACAAACCAGAACGAGATCATGGAATAAGTCAGGAAACCGCCACAGATCAGCAAGGCGGTTGTCGCAATGGTCAGGCTGGTCGCGCGGTTGGCCAGCACCGTGCGCATCGCCGCAAAGGACGCGCGCGTGCCGCGCACCGCGCCCGACACGCCAAAGGCCACGCCAATGGCCGCCACAAAGGCAGCACCTCCCGCCACGAACCACGCCGCGCGCCAGCCCGCAACTTCGGCCACAGCGCTCGAGATCGGCATCGCGATCACCAGTGCCGCCGTCAGTCCGCCAAAGACAACGGACAAGGCCGCGGGCCGTTGCTCGGGTGTGACCATAGCACCCGCGATCACCGAAGCTGTGGGCATTACGGAGGCCGCGCCCAATGCCATCGCCACGCGGGCCGCCATTGCCTGCTCCCAGCTTTGCGCCAGACCCAATGCCACTGCGCCCAATCCCATCACAACGAGTGAGGCGCAGAGCACCGCACGGCGCTGCCAGTGCCCGATCAGCACTTGGGCCACAGGCGCGCCAAGGGCGAGCGAGAATGAAAAGGCCCAGATCAGCGCCGCCACAGCGTCGCCCGAGATTTGCAACCCGTCGCGCATTTCCACTTGTACAGCGATGATCGCCAGCGACGCCCAAGTGGCACAGAACTGGCAAAAGCCCAGAAGGATCAGGATTGGCCAGGCGCGTCCCATTGGTATCTGTCCGATCAATAAGGCGCAGGCCGCCGCAGTCGGGTCGGCCTGTCGCTTTGCAGACCAAAACGCAGTCTTGTGAATATGGCCAGACGCGCAGTCGCGTGACGCGGCGTCAAAAGCCTGTCTTGCGCGTCAGCCGCGTGTGCTTTCAGGGATGATCAGTTCCACATTCGGGATATCGCTGGCAGTCAGGCCTGACAGTTGCGCCAGTTCGACCGTGGGCAGGTCCGCTAGCTCTTCCGGATTCAGATCGCGCTCTGTCTGGGTCAGGATCACCGCATCGCGATCCGCGTCATAGGCCAGTGTATAGGCGTAGATATCGGGATTGGCGCTAAAGCCGCTGACCTCCAGCACGTCTTCGTCAGTGTCGAAGTCGGTGATCATCGCCGCGCCAAAATTGGTGTTGTCATCAGTCGAGATGCGGAAAGTGTCCGCGCCTGTGCCGCCTGTCAGTACGTCTTCGTCGTTGGCCTGAAGGGTGTCATCGCCCGCCCCGCCATCTACCGTGTCAGGTGCGCGCTGGGGATCGCTGCCAAAGCTGTCTTCGTTGTCGACGCGGATAAAATCGTTGCCGGCCTCGCCGTAGACCTCGTCAAAGCCGTGGCCTTCCTGCACGCTGTCATTGCCCGCACCGGCAAAGACTGTGTCATTGCCTTGGCCCGCATAGCCGTAACCGACATCACTGTCATCGCCCGCACCCATGCGGATCAGGTCGTTGCCGTCACCGCCGCGCACGCGGTCATTGCCATCGCCGCCATCCAGCACATCATTGCCCGCGTCGCCCGTGATGTAATCGTTGCCGCCTTGGCCAAAAATAGTGTCGTCCCCGATTGCGCCATAGCCGCTGTCCGCCCCAGCCCCAAGCAAGATGCGGTCATTTCCTTGATCACCCCAGACAACGTCATTGCCGCCCCGGGCATCGATTACGTCGCTGCCGTATCGGCCTGCAATTCGGTCATCGCCTTCACCACCTGTGACGGTGTCAGCGCCCCCTGCGGCGATGATCTCTCCGCCCGCGGCACGGGCCTCGATGATGTCTGCGCCGTTGGTGCCTTCAAAGCGGGCAACGTCATCGGGAACAGCAAGAACCGGCAAAGGCAAAGGGTCGCTTACAACCGGATCACGGGGCCGCGGTTCGTCGTCGACAACCCTGTCATCCTCTGGGTCTTCATTGCGGTTGGTCAGAACCTCGCGCGCGGTGTTTACGTCGCCGTCATCGTCATCAAAAACGTTAATCAGGAAAGCGAGCCCCAAAAGGGCAGGCAAGGCAAACAGGGCGAGCATAGCTGTTCCATTCATGGAAAAAGTAGCTTGGGATCGTAGCGTTAACCAAAAGCCTACGTGGCCCCACAGTGCGATGTCAAATCGTGCCAGAGCATTGTTTCGCAAATAGAAACAGTTGTGGGGTACGGCAGATTTGGCAGTCTTTACTGCCTGCCAGGTCTATTCCTTGCCCACGTTCTGCGCGAAGGCGTCCTTGAACGCTTCCTCGGTCTCGGGTTTGGCATCGGTCTGATGGTTCGCTTTCCATTCCGCCATCGTCATGCCGTAGAACAATTCGCGCGCTTCTTCCTTGCCGATCTCGATGCCGCGTTCGGCGGCGGCCTCGGCGTACCAGCGTGACAGGCAGTTCCGGCAGAACCCCGTCAGGTTCATCATGTCGATGTTTTGCACATCGGGACGGTCTTGCATCAGGTGTTTTTGCAAACGACGGAAGGCCGCGGCCTGCAATTCGATCTCTGTTTGGGTGGGGGATGTCATGGCGGTCTCCTTATGGATCAAAGTTGGGTTTGGGCCAGCACCGTTTCAAGGACCGGTGCAAGGCGCGCGGCCCAATGGTGCTGGCTTGCGGCATCCGCGATCAGATCGTTGCGCAGTTCGATCAGCACATGCGGGCGCCCCGTTTGCAGCGCATGACGGTCCATCGCGTCGCCTTTCAGATAGCCGGTGTAGGGTTCGTTATCCCCGACAGTCAGGTCGGGTTCGGCCCGCAATGCGGCCAGCAGGGGCAAGGCCAGCCGCGTGTCCTGATTGTAGAGAACACCCACCTGCCAAGGGCGGGGAGGGCGCCCGCGCAATTGCGGCGTGAAGCTGTGGACCGAGACAATCACGGTTCCGTCCCGTGCCGCCAGATCGGCATAGGCCGCGTGATAAGGCCGGTAGCACAGATCAAGGCGGCGGGTGCGCTCGGCGTTATCCGCGCGGGCATTGGCCGGAATGATCGTGCCGTCATAGAGCTTCATCAGCAGGGTGGGATCATCTTCGCCACGGTTGGGATCAATCACCAGACGCGAGAAATTCGACAGGATCGCAGGGCTGCCCAGATGCGCGGCCAGCAGGCGCGTCACCTCCGCCGCGCCGATGTCATAGGCGATGTGACGCGCCATATCTGCCGCTGGCAAGCCAAGGTTGCCGCCCGCCACCCCGTCCGGAACGGTGTTGGCCGCGTGGTCGCAGGTGATCAGCCACCGCCCGCGCCTGTCCGTGCCGTCAATATCGTATGGCAGGTACGTCATTTTTGTGAAACCTTTGACTTGTAGGGCTTGGGTGGCTAGGTCCAACAGGACTGTTACCGCTAACGGTGACGCACGCCACTGCGAAGAAACGAACGAGGACGCACCATATGAAACGCCTGCGCAATGTAAAGATCGTCGCCACTTTGGGCCCTGCTTCGGACAGTTACGAGATGATCAAAACCCTGCACCAGGCAGGCGCGGATGTGTTTCGCCTCAACATGAGCCACGGCAGCCATGCAGAGATTGCCGAGAAGCACGCCCATATCCGCCGGATCGAGGAAGAGACAGGCAGTTCCATCGCCATTCTTGCGGACCTGCAAGGCCCCAAGCTGCGGGTTGGCGTGTTTGCGGGCGACAGCGAGGAATTGGCCGAGGGAGCGTCCTTCCGGCTTGATCTGGACAAGGCCGAAGGGGATGCCAGCCGCGTTTGCCTGCCCCACCCCGAGATTTTCGCAGCACTGCAAGCGGGGGCCACACTGCTGGTTAACGACGGAAAAATCCGGCTGCGCGTCGAAGACTGCGGCAAGGACTTTGCCAATTGCACGGTCATCACAGGGGGCACGATTTCCAACCGCAAGGGTGTCAACGTGCCCGATGTGGAGCTGCCCGTGGCCGCACTGTCAGACAAGGACCGCGCCGATCTGGCGTTTGTCTGCGATCTGGGCGTCGACTGGCTGGCGCTGAGCTTTGTGCAGCGGCCCGCCGACGTGGAGGAAGCCCGCGCGCTGGTCAAGGGACGCGCCGCGATCCTGTCCAAGATCGAAAAGCCCAATGCGGTCGACCGCTTCGACGACATTCTTGCGGTCAGCGACGGGATCATGGTTGCGCGTGGGGATCTGGGTGTCGAATTGCCCGTGCAGAACGTGCCGCCCATCCAGAAGCGTCTGGTGCGCAAGTGTCGCGCCGCAGCCAAGCCTGTCATCGTCGCCACGCAGATGCTGGAGAGCATGATCGAAAGCCCCATGCCCACGCGCGCCGAAATCAGTGATGTGGCCACAGCCATCTATGAAGGCGCAGACGCCGTCATGCTCAGTGCGGAATCCGCAGCGGGGGACTATCCCGTTCAGGCCGTCACCACCATGAACAACGTCGCCATCGAGGTCGAACAAGACCCCACCTACACCGAGATCATCGAAAGCAGCCGCCGCGCCGACCGCATGACCGTTGCCGACGGCATTGTCGCCGCCGCGCGCGAGATTGCAGAGACCACGGACATCAAGGCGATCTGTTGCTTTACCGAAAGCGGGACCACCGCATTGCTGACCGCACGCGAACGGCCAAGGGTGCCGATTATTGCGCTGACGCCGCTTGCGGCCACTGCCCGTCGGCTCACGCTAAGCTGGGGGTGCAATTGCGTGCTGACCGGTACGTTGGACCGCTTCAAGATGGCCGTCGTCTCTGCCGCCAAAGCGGCGCGGGAAGAAGGCTATGGCGGGCCGGACGACTATGTCGTGGTCACAGCCGGCGTGCCGTTTAATACGCCAGGTAGTACCAACATCCTTCGGGTCGCCCCAATCGACGAACGTTTGATTTTTGCCTCTGATCCAGAGTAAACTGTCGCCAGAGCAGTGGTAAGAGGAAGCGTAGATGACACTTGATCCTGATCTGGCGTTGGTGCTGGGGGTTATAATCGCGGCGTTTTCGATCCCGTCGATCCTGTCCGCGCTGTCTGACAAACGCGCGCCGCGCGCGTCGATGTTGACGATTTTGATCGGCGGCGGGTTGATCCTGTTCGCCATCCAGAACAAGCCTGGCGGCGTGACGCTGGATCAAATTCCGGACACTTTCGTCAAGGTGGTCGCGCGGTATTTGCCCTAAACAGGCGAGGCCAGCACGGTCGAGGAGGCGGATCGGGCCAGCCGTTCCGACGGTATCAGGCGCAGCATGTCGCGCGCTTCGATCTGTGTCAGGATAGCGTCCAGTGTGGCGCGGTCAGCCGCTTGCATGTTGCGGTGAACATCCAGCACGTATTGGTGCATCAGCAGAATGTCCGGCCAGCCTTCACGGGTGATGGTGTGCCCGTTTTGGACATAGCTAATCTGACCCAAAGACTGGCGCAACAAGGGGGTGCCGTCCAGCGATACAGGGCTGCCCGCGCAGGCATCTGGTGTGCGCGCTCTCCAGTTTTCAAAGGCCTCCAGTGTGGCGTGTAATTCAGGTGAGAAATCTGCCCAAAGAAACCGCAGGAATGAGATCAGCGTATCGGGTAGCGTTCGCGCGCGCACGTATTCTGGCGGCATGTGGCTGAATTCCGCATCGGTGATTCCCGGTCTATTCATTGTCTCGGTCCAGCGGTACAGCGCGGGCGCTACTCGTTTCATCAACCCTGCCGGATAGGGATCACGGCCCAAGTGCGCGTGAAGGGCCGTCATCAAACCGCAATCAGCGATGCTTGGGCGCCCACCGAGGATGTAGGGATGGGCTTGGAAGTGTCGCTCCAGCAAATCAAAAACTCGCAAGGTGCCGTGCTCGATCGAGGGAATTGTATCAGACGTCACGCCAATTTTGGACAATGCGGCCACTTTGGCCTTCGCAAATGCCTCACTGCGGGCCAATCCCGCCTTGGGATCCGTGTCCTCAGGTGAGGCGAGCCCGCGGGCAAATTCACCCACGACGAAGTCCCAATTCTCCGCGGGAAAAGACCAGCGATAGTGTTGCGCGGCCTTGAACAACCCTTCGGTCCCATAGGCGTGAATGAGCCAGCACAGCAGTCGCATGACGGGGTCTTCGGGCTGCATGGCAGGTGTCGGATGCCACGTCTCAAGTGTGCGAATGATCTGGGTGGTGTCTTGGATAAACGCACCGTCAGGGGTCTCTAGCACGGGCACAGAAAAGAAACCTATTGCGGGGCGGATATCGTGCATGAAACGCGCGTGCCCCGGTGTCGCCTCCAGAAAGGGAAGGCCCTTTTTGATCAGATAGGACCGCGTTTTGCCGCTATAAAGGGAGCAATGTGCCGACCAGTGCAGATAGGGCCGCGTCATGTCTTTGGGACACCCGCGCCGTCAAGTCGCCATCGCAAAAGGTCCACGCGGTCCTGACCAAAAAACGGCTCTTCTTGAAATACGAATGTTGGGACGCCCCAGTGGCCTGACGCTTCGAGTTTGGTTTGGTTGCGGTCAATTTCCGCAAGATGATCCCCTGACTTGATCGCGGCTTCCAGTGTCGCAAGGTCCAGCCCGGCTGCGGCCACGGCGGGGCCCAGCACCTGCGTCTGGTGCCAGTTCGGCGTCCCGCCAAAGATTGCACGCGATACATGAAAGGCAAAGGCCGCTCCGCATCCGCGTCGTTGCGCCTCCACTGCGAGACTGCTGATCCAGAAAATGTAGGGTTGGTCTGCGGCGACCTTCAGCGTCTCAAGGTCCTGAACGATTGGATCGGGGTCCGGCCACTTGTGCGGCAGCCCCAGAAACGCCGCGCGGCGTGGCCAGTCCAGTTGGATGTAGCGTGCCCATTGTTCATTGGCTGGTTTGAAGTATTCCGGCGCGCGCACCGCAATCGGGAGGATCACCCGCAGGTTCACACGCAAGTCATAGTCCCGCTCCAGTGCGACAAGATCAGGTGACGCAAGGTAGGAATAGGGGCTGCGAAACGAATAGTAAACGTCCAGTTCTTCTGTCATTGCGCAGACTTTCAAATCGGGGATGATCGTCAGAAAAGCACGTTCATCACGGCCAGCGAGACGATCAGGAAGAGGATCGTCATGATGCCGCCCCCTTTGACAAAATCGATAACCTTGTACCCCGCAGGACCCATGATCAGCGCGTTGACCTGATGGGTCGGTATCAGGAACGAGTTGGAGGTTGAAATCGCCACCGTCAGGGCAAAGATCGCAGGATCACCACCCGATGCGACAGCGATAGAGACCGCCAGCGGCACCAGCAGCACCGTCGCCCCCACGTTCGACATGATCAGCGTGAACACCGTCGCCAGCACCGCCATGCCAGCCTGCAAGGCAAAGACCGGCCAGCCGTCCAGCAAGGTCAGGATCTGCTGGGCAATCCACTCCGCGGTGCCGGTGGCCTGCACGGCCTGGCCCAATGGGATAAGACTTGCCAGCAGGAATATCGTCGACCAACTGACCGCCTGATATGCCTCGTCTATGTCAAGCACGCGGGTCAGGATCATGCCCACGGCGCCCACCAGCAGGCACAGGGAAAGGCGCACATCCGAAAACAGGATCAGCGCCAGCGCGATGGCAAAGAACAGCACGGCCCAGCCCACCTTGTGGGGGCGTAGCTCTTCCTGAGGGAAGTCGGATGTTACCACCACGAAGTCGCGGTCACGTTTGGTGCGGGTCAGCCGTTCCCAGTTGGTGTGCACCACCAGCGAGTCGCCCGCCTGAAAGGGGACGGTGCCGATGTGCGTGGCCTCGTGGTCCTCGGTCTCCACATGGCTCATGGTTTCCTCGCCACGGTGAATGGCCAGCAGGGCCATGCCGTGGGACTGGCGCAAGCGCAGGTCAATCGGGGTCTTGCCGATGACGGAGGACCCCGGCGGGATCACCACTTCGGCCACGCCCGATTGCGTCGGTGCGAAATCGTCGGCGAAGGCATCCAGCGCGGGCAGGATGTCCAGACCGTAAGGCTCTGCGAACTCCTGCTCCACCACGCGGCGCAACCCCAGAACGGCCAGCCGTGCGGGCGCTTCGATGGTGGTGTCGGCCATCGGCGCGATCACCTTCTTGCCGCGATAGGACGTGCCCAGAATGTACATGTGATGCGCGACCATCAGGTCCGACAGGGTCTGTCCGATCAGGATCGAGCCTTCGGGCACGCTGATTTCGAACATGTCGGCCTTCAGCCCGTAGGTCTGCTTGATATAGGTCTGCATCGTCTGCGCGGACGAGGCATCCGACCCTCGGTCCCTCTTGGCTGGCAGCACCCAGCGCCCGAAAATCATAAAGTACAGGATGCCCGTCAGGATCAGACACACGCCGATCGGCGTCACCGAGAAAAGCCCAAAGGGTGCCATCTGCTGGTCCTCCGGCAACGTCTCGTTCGCGTTCAGCAGCAGGTCGTTCAGCAAGATCAGCGGCGAAGATCCCACCATGGTAATGGTTCCGCCCAGAATGGCGCAGAACCCCATCGGCATCAGTAACCGGCTAAGCGGGATATCCGTGCGCGCCGAGATGCGGCTGACCACCGGCAGGAACAGGGCCGCGGCCCCCACGTTTTGCATGAACGAACTGATCACGCCCACCACGCCCGAGACAATCGGGATGATCCGCGTCTCGGTTGTGCCGCCACGTTTCAGGATCAGGCCGGCCACCTTGGACATCAGCCCCGTCTTGTCCAGGCCCGCGCCGATGATCATCACCGCAATGATCGAGATCACCGCGTTCGACGCAAAGCCGTCAAAAAGGTGGTTCACATCCGCCAGTGTCTCCAGCCCGGGAAGCTGGCTCAGCACACCCAGCAGCACCATCACAAGGATCGCTGCCAGATCGATGCGCACAATTTCCGAGATGAACAGGAAGATGGTGAACGCCAGCAATCCAAGCACAACCTGCATTTGCAGCGTCAGTGTAATTGCTTCCATCGACCACTTTCTCCCTTGGGCGCAGTGTTGCGGTTTTTCGAGGGGCAGGCAACCACCGTGACGGCACGCGCGTGAGGTTCTCTTTGGATATGCGGAAATTGTGCGCTGAAGGCCTCATTTTGGGACAAATGCCGCATCTTTTCCGGATCGCTGCACGTAATTGCGCGCAACGCGCATCAAAGGGCTGATATTCAGACGCAAACAGTCAAGCTCGGAGGGCCCTTCATGAGCACCGCATTCCACGTCTATCAATCCATCGCCCGCGCCACACACGAGCACGGGGTCGAGACGATGTTCGGCCTGATGGGGGACGCAAACCTGTTCATGGTCGACAGTTTCGTGCGCGATTGCGGGGGCCGCTTTGTGCCTGCGGCTCACGAGGGCAGCTCGGTCCTGATGGCGCTGGCCTATGCACATGTGTCCGGCAAGGTGGGCGTGGCGACGGTCACGCACGGGCCTGCGCTGACCAACGCGATCACGGCCCTGACGGAGGCCGCACGCGGGCACGTGCCGTTGGTGATCCTTGCCGGGGACACGCCCGTCGACAATCCGCGCCACCTGCAAAGCATCGACCAGCGCGAACTGACCAAAGTCACCGGCGCAGGGTTCGAGCAGTTGCGCAGCCCCGCCACCACAGGCAAGGACGTCGCCCGCGCCTTTTACCGCGCGCAGGTCGAGCGTCGCCCCATCGTGTTGAACATGCCCGCCGATTTCATGTGGCAGGAGGTCGAACACGACATGCAGGTCCTCAACGTCTTTACCGCGCCCGGTGGTGTGGCCGAAGGCGACACGCTGGACAATGCCATCGGCATGATCGCCTCTGCGCGCCGCCCGTTGATCCTTGCAGGCGGCGGCGCGGTACATGCGCGCGCGCAGCTGATCAAGCTGGCCGACCGGCTGGAGGCGCCTTTGGCCACAACGCTCAAGGCCAAGGGGCTGTTCAACGACCACCCCTATAACATCGACATCTTTGGCACCCTGTCCACGCCTGCGGCCTATGACCTGATCGCGCAGTCTGATTGCATTGTCTGCTTTGGCACCGCGCTGCATGACTTCACCACCGATCGTGGCAAGCTGATGAAGGACAAGCGGATCATTCAGGTGGATGTGGAACCAGCCGCCATCGGGGGCGGTCTGCACCCTGACGCTGCCCTTGTGGCCGATGCAGGCCTGACCGCCGAGACAATCGTCTATTGGCTGGACGAGGCCGAGATTGCCCCCAGCGGCTTCACCGCCGAGTTGGATATCGACACGCTCACCAAGCACCCCGCAGGGCCGGAAAAGGCGAAGGAGGGTTTTGTCAGCTACGTTCACGCGCTTGAGCGGTTGGAAGACGCGCTGCCCAAGGACCGCGTGCTGGTCACGGACGGAGGGCGCTTTATGACCGAGGTCTGGTGCCGCGTGACCGCGCCCGACCCGCAGAGCTTTGTCTGTACCGTCAACTTTGGCGCCATCGGGCTGGGTTTGCAGGAAGCCATCGGCGCCGGTGTTGCCGCGCCCAACCGCCCCGTTGTGATGTTCACCGGTGATGGCGGCTTCATGATGGGGGGCATCAACGAGTTCAACACCGCCGTGCGTCTGGGGCTGGACCTGATCGTTATCGTCGCAAACGATTCTGCCTACGGGGCCGAACATATCCAGTTTATCGACCGCAAGATGGACCCCAGCCTGACCGAATTCCACTGGCCGTCGTTTGCCGAGACCGCCCGCGCGCTGGGCGGCGAAGGGGCCGAGGTGCGCTCGTGGGATGAACTGGAGACCGCAATCGAGGCCATGCAGGCGCGCAAAGGCCCGTTTTTGCTGGAACTGCGGCTTGATCCGCATGATGTCCCACGGATGCGCATCTAAAGCCGCGGGCGGACGCGGGGGCGGGGGGCATCAAGGCTCTTGCAAGATGTCCGCTTCCCGCCTATAGGACGCACTTCTACCGACGTGGCCGGCTCAAGTGGCATGCCGAGCTGCGTTTGAAACTCAGACCATAGGAGATGAAAATGCCCAAGATGAAGACGAAGTCGAGCGCCAAAAAGCGCTTCAAGATCTCGGCGACCGGAAAGGTCATCGGGGGCCAGGCCGGCAAACAGCACGGCATGATCAAACGGACCAAGAAATTCATCCGTAACGCACGTGGCACGACAGAACTGTCCGCGCCCGATGCCAAGATCATCAAGGGCTTCATGCCCTACGACCGCTGATAAGGAGAGCCTGAGATGTCACGCACCAAAGGGGGCACAGTTGCCCACGCCCGTCACCGCAAGATCGTCAAAGCCGCCAAAGGCTATTACGGTCGTCGCAAAAACGTCTTTAAGGTCGCCACGCAGGCGGTCGACAAGGCCAACCAATACGCCACACGTGACCGCAAGAACCGCAAGCGCACATTCCGCGCGCTGTGGATTCAGCGGATCAATGCGGCCGTTCGTTCCCATGACGAGGCGCTGACATACAGCCGCTTCATCAA
>CALAIJ010000290.1 GCA_937923365.1 uncultured Sulfitobacter sp. | reverse complement strand
CCCGCCCATGACATCGTGGTCGACCCGCTGGTCATGCCCATTGGCGCGATGGCCACCGCAGGCCATCAGGTCTTTACCCTTGTGCGCCGCTTGCGCGAGGAGCTGGGCGTGAACACCACCTGCGGCGCGTCCAACATCAGCTTTGGTCTGCCCAACCGGCACGGCATCAACAATGCGTTCCTGCCGATGGCCATGGGCGCAGGCATGACCTCCGCGATCATGAACCCCGTCGCCCTGCCCATCAATGCCAAGAAGATCACCGAGAAAAAGGCCGAGATTGAGGCCGCAGGCATCATCCTGCCCGACGGTATGGATGACGAAGCCTTTGTCGAGATGTTCGGCATGGGCTCCACCCGCCCGCGTGCAGGCAAAGAGATGGAGGCCATCCGCGCCGCCAACTTCCTCTTTGACCGCGACCCCCATGGTGGTGCGTGGATCGAGTTTAACAAAGTCGCGCCCAAAGCGGGCCAGGAAGGCCGTGGCCGCGCCGGGCGTACAGGCGGGCGTCGCCGCCGCACCTGACCCGAACAAACAGCGATATCTGCAAAGGGCGTGCCATCGCGGCGCGCCCTTTTCGCATTTGTGCAGGGCGCCCGACCGGAAACCATTTTAGGTAACGCGGAATTAACGCTCCGGCGTCTAAATGACAGCGTCTGACTTACTCAAGGATTGCGCTGATCAATGTTCCGCTTTGCCCCGCCTAAACGACTGTGCCCGCCATGACCCAGACCGTGCAACTGGCGGGTAAGCTGGACCTCTCGGCGGTGGCCGGACTGCACGAGACCTTGATGGGTGCAAAGGGTCGCGATGTCATCTGCGATCTGCGCGATGCCCGCCACATCGGGGCTTTGTGCCTGCAAGTCCTTCTGTCTGCGGCGCAAACGGCCAAAGACACTGGCCAGCAATTCAAGGTTGTAGGCGCCTCCCCAAGGGTCCGCGGCCAAATCGAAATCATGGGGTTCAACCCTGACACTCTCACGAAAGGAACAGCATGAGCCTGCATATTCTTGCGGTCGACGACAGCCGCACAATGCGCGACATGATCCGACACGCCCTTACGCCCGAAGGATTCACTGTCACCACCGCCGACGACGGCATGCATGGCATCGAGGTGCTGAATGGCATCGCACCGGATGCGATCATCACCGATATCAACATGCCACGTATGGACGGTTTCGGCTTTATCGACGCTGTCCGCGAGCAGGAAAAACACCGTGCGACCCCCATTCTGGTGCTGACCACCGAGGCCGCTCCGGAACTGAAGGCCCGTGCCCGAAAAGCCGGCGCAACAGGGTGGGTTGTGAAACCTTTTGATCCGGTCAAGCTTATCAAAGCGCTGCACATGGTTGCCGGATGAACACGCCTGCCGATCCAATGGCCGAAATCCGCGCCTCATTCTTCGTGGAATGCGAAGAATTGCTGGAGGCGCTGCAAGATGGCCTTCAGACGATCAGCGACGGCCCCGAAGACGCGGAATCGATCCATGTGGTCTTTCGCGCCGTGCACTCCATCAAAGGAGGTGCTGGCGCATTCGGGCTTGAAGCACTGGTGCACTTTGCCCACCGCTTTGAAAACATTCTGGATGATGTACGCAACGGCCGGATGGGCGTGGATGCCGCAGCCCTCAAGGTCTTCTTTCAGGCGACAGATCACCTTGCCGATCTGGTTGCCGCCTGTCGGGATGAAACCCCGCCGCCTCAGGCGCGCACAGAAGAATTACTGATCGATCTGGACGCCTTGCTTGGCGCGGACAGCCCTGAAAAGACCCCTGCCCCTGCTCAGATCAGCTTTGAACCGACACCCGTTTCACTGCCCTTTGACCTCTCAGATGACCTGCCGCCTTTGCCGCCGCTCGACGCACCCGCAGTACAGGAACCGTCAGCGACATCGCGCGGTTTCGATATCCTGTTCACGCCCAATGCGGACCTCTTTGAGACCGGCAGCGAGCCTGCTTTGCTGTTCGAATGCTTGGCAGAACTGGGCAATTTGACCGTTGACTGCGACACGTCAAAACTGCCTGTTCTGCAACAACTGTCCCCCGAGACACCGATGATCAGCTGGTCTCTTTCTCTTGAGACCACTGCTGAGCTGGCCGAGGTCGCGTCTATCTTCGAATTTGTCGAAGGCTTGTGCACCTTGGCGATCATGCAAAGAACCGCGCCCGATCCCGAGGCCGACGTCACCCCATCGCCAGAACAGCCCCTCGTTGCGCAAACCGACCTGGCCGTCGAAGACATTTCGGCAATTGCCCCCGCTCAAAAAGCGGTTTCCACACCGGCCCCCAAATCTGTCGTTCGGGTCGATCTGGACCGGATCGAGCGGTTGGTAAATCTGGTAGGCGAGTTGGTGATCAATCAAGCCATGCTTAGCCAAAGCCTTGAAACGTCAGGGCTTTCGCCGCATTCCGACGCCATGAACGGACTGGAAGAATTCCAGCGCCTGACCCGCGATATCCAGGACAGCGTGATGATGATCCGCGCACAGCCGGTGAAATCGCTCTTCCAACGCATGGCCCGAATTGTCCGCGAAGCATCCTTTGCAGTTGGCAAGGACGTGCGGCTGGTCACAGAGGGCGACAGCACCGAGGTTGACAAGACGGTGATCGAACGGCTTGCCGATCCGCTGACCCATATGATCCGGAATGCAGTCGATCACGGTCTGGAAGACGTCGCGACCCGCGAAAAGATGGGAAAGGACCCGCAAGGACAAGTGCGCCTTACGGCGGCACATCGTTCCGGACGGGTGATTATCGAAGTGTCGGACGATGGCGCGGGCATTGACCGTGCCCATGTTCTAAAGACGGCCCAGGCCAAAGGCCTGATCGCTGCGGATGCCATGCTCAGCGACCCCGAGATTGACAATCTGCTCTTTCTCCCCGGTTTTTCGACGGTGACAGAGGTGTCGGATCTGTCCGGGCGCGGCGTAGGAATGGACGTCGTGCGCACTGAAATCCAGTCCTTGGGTGGCCGCGTCACCATCCACTCCGATCCCGGGGTCGGCACGCGGTTTTCGATCTCGCTCCCGCTGACACTGGCTGTTCTGGACGGGATGATCGTTGAAGTCGCAGGCCAGACACTGGTTCTTCCGCTCAATCTGGTGATCGAAACCCTGACGCTTGCGAAAAAGGACGTGCAATCCGTCCGCCCGGGACACCCCGTAATCGAAGTGCGGGGCACTTTCGTGCCCGTTATCGATCTTGGGCTTCAGCTGGGCTACCGCGCCGCGGCAACGGATTTTGAAGGCACAGCCGCATTGCTGATCCGCGATGAAGACGGCACACGCGCGGCCCTGATCATCGACGACATTCTTGACCAAAGGCAGGTTGTCATCAAAGGCCTGAACGACGGATTTTACCGCGCGCCCGGCGTGGCTGCCGCAACGATTTTGGGCGACGGGCAGATTGCCCTGATTCTTGAACCGTCCGACATCATGAATCAGGCCTTCAAAACCGCAGGAACGCCGCCACCATCGGCACTCGCACCCCCTCCAGCAGAAGGATTGCACCCATGACAGACACCCCTGAAGTGTTCGAGCTTCTGACCTTTCGTCTGGCAGATCAGGACTATGCCGTCGATATCATGTCGGTCCGTGAAATCCGCGGCTGGACGACTACCACGCCCTTGCCGCATGCCCCCAGCCATATGAAGGGCGTGATCAATTTGCGCGGCACGGTATTGCCTGTGATGGATCTGGCCGACCGGCTTGGCTTGCCGCCCCGTGGCCAAAACGACCGCAATGTCATTGTTGTCGTCACCCATGCGGATACGATGACCGGTCTGCTTGTCGATGCTGTCTCGGATATCATCACGCTGGCCGAAAGTGACATGCAGGCCCCGCCCGAAATGGCAACAGGGCCGGGCACCGCAGTTGTGCGCAATCTAAGCCTGATCGAAGACCGCATGATCCGCATTCTTGATCTGCCAGCGGTGATCGCACGGCCGGAGGTTTCTGCTGCATGAGCCTTGCAGACATCACAGGTACGCCGCTGGACCAGACAACGTTCCACACAATAGCGGACCTTGCTTACCGCGAAAGCGGGCTGACACTTGTCGCTGAAAAAGCACCCATGGTGCAGTCAAGGCTGCGTCACCGTCTGCATGATCTGGGCCTGACTGACTTTGAGGAATACGCGGCCTTTCTGACGTCTTCGGACGGCACCAACGAACGCAGGCGGCTGATCTCAGCCCTGACGACCAATGTCTCCCATTTCTTTCGCGAGGATCACCACTTTGACCGCATGATCACTTTGGTGCGGCAGCGTTTGCCTGACCTGCGGGCGGGCAAACCTGTGCGGATCTGGTCTGCCGGCTGCTCCCAAGGGCAAGAACCGCTGTCGATTGCAATTGCCCTGAGCGAGGCCATGCCCGAGATCACCAGCCATGACCTGCGTATTCTGGGAACCGATATTGATCCGAAAGTCATCGCCTTTGCAAAGGCGGCAACCTACGAAAAGCGCCTGACTAAACGGGTGTCTCCCGCTTTGATGGACCGCTACTTTGTCCCGCTTGATCCCCCCGGTCAGGTGCAGCATTTCGAGGCAACGCCCGAAATTCTCTCATTGGTCCGCTACCGGGAGCATAATCTTCTGGGGCAGTGGCCCATGAAAATGCCGTT
>CALAIJ010000289.1 GCA_937923365.1 uncultured Sulfitobacter sp. | reverse complement strand
CACATACAAACACACAATATGTAGTGCCGAATTTGAGATTCCATAAAATTCCGGAAGATGTTGTTTTTTTCCATGTCGCGACTGAGAATTGCGAACAATACCAAGCTTAGCGTCCAATTAAACAGAAAATTGGCCGAATGTGATTCGAATATTTACGCGATTCCATGAAATCCCGGACATGTGGCCGATTTGTCAAAGATGGCCGTTTAGCCTGTCAAACGCTTATACATCACGTAGGCATCCACCAGTCCTTGCTTGGGATGCAAAAAAGCGTCTGGTATCGTCCCTATGGTGTCAAACCCTAATCGGTGCCAAAGGCGAACAGCGCCTACGTTGCTTGCAAGCACAAAGTTGAACTGCATGGCGCGATACCCCAACTGTGCCGCCTCTACTTGACTATGCGCGCACAACTGTGCCGCCAGCCCTTGCCCGCGCGCGGCCGGGCTTACGATATATCCGCAGTTGCAAATATGCGCGCCACCACCGGGTTGGTTGGTCTTTATATAGTATGTCCCGACAATGCCGTCCGGCCCCTCGGCCACATACGTCGCGCGAGTTTGGGTGATCCAATACTGCTGGGCACCCGCTTTGGTGATCGCGGGATCGACGGCGTAAGTATCGCCCGCCCGGAACACATCGCGCAGCAATGGCCAGATCAGGTCAAAATCTGCGGCTGTTGCTGGGCGGATCTTTATCAAGCAATCCCACCTTCGATAAACCGACGCGCAAGTGCGCGGTACGCATCAGCCATCGGGTTGTCACCTGCTGCAATCGGCGTGCCTGCATCACCGGCAAGCCGTGTATCCAGATCAATAGGCAGCGCGCCCAAGAACGGCACACCAATCTTTTCGGCTTCAGCGGCCACACCACCTTGGCCAAAGATATGGCTTTCGGTCCCACATGATGGACACACGAACGTCGACATATTCTCGATCATGCCCAGAACGGGCGTGTTGAGTGACTTGAACATGTCCAGCGCCTTGCGCGCATCAAGCAAGGCTACATCCTGCGGTGTGCTGACAACAACTGCGCCGGTCAGTTCTGTTTTCTGACAAAGCGTCAGCTGCACATCGCCCGTTCCCGGTGGCAGATCGACAATCAGCACGTCCAACTCGCCCCATTGCACCTGCCCGAGCATTTGCTGCAACGCGCCCATCAACATCGGACCGCGCCAAACAACGGCTTTGCCTTCTTCCATCATCAGGCCAATCGACATCATCGTCACGCCATGCGCCTGCAACGGGATGATCGTTTTTCCGTCAGGACTGCCGGGACGCTTATTGACGCCCATCATGCGCGGCTGCGACGGGCCATATATATCGGCGTCAAGCAAACCGACCCGGCGGCCTTCGCGCGCCAATGCTACGGCAAGGTTCGATGACACGGTCGATTTACCAACACCGCCCTTTCCCGACCCGATCGCAAGAATGCGGTCAACACCGGACACTTTTGCAGGCCCCGCCTGTGGCGTCGGGTGACGACCAATTTTCAGTGACGGCGGCTCGGGCGCTTTGGGTGCCGGGCCATGCGCCGTCAGAATGACAGTCGCATCATCAACCCCGGGCAAGCGACGCACAATATCTTCGGCCGCACGCCGGACCCCATCCATCTTTGCCGCTTCACCTGGATCAGCGGCTTCAATCACGAAACGAACCGCGCCGCCTTCAATATTCAATGCGCGGATCATGTCACGTGACACCAAATCAGTTCCGCCCGGCAAAGTGAGTCGCGACAGCGCGCCTAGAATTTCATCGCGAGTAATTGCCATATTGAGACCTCAAGTTTCAAAAGTGTCTAAATTCTTACCACCATTTGGCACGTTTTGGGCAAATCGCAAGGGTCTGGAAACAGATGCCTAGAATTGCAGCGTATTGATGACGAAAGGTCAGTAATGCTTATGCATATTCTGCATAGCAGCATTGCGGAAAGGGGTATTGTGCAACTGCAGCATAATCATACATCCTAATCACAAGACAGCGGCAGAAGCTGCAGCAACCTTTAATATACCGAGTAGTCTAATGAGCGTACAAACTGAAACATTCTTTGCTGGCACATCTTTGATGTCCCGCTTTCACGCATTCCGCGTTCAGATGGCGGACAATGCAGCCAAGCGCAAAGTATACCGCACAACCATCGCCGAACTTGAAACCCTCACATCCCGTGACCTGCACGATCTGGGTATTGCACCCGGCATGATCAAGCAGATCGCACATGAGGCCGCTTACGGCGCGTAATTCAAGAATTCAGATCTGTCGCCTCCTCCCTTTAGACAGATCTGTTCACGGCCCGACGCTTCACCTCCTCCCGGGGCTTAGGGTCAACAATAAGGTGGCGGCATCCACCTCCTCCCGGATGTCGCCGCTTTTTTGAAACCAGTTTCGGAACCGCCCACCTCCTCCCGGGTGGAACCGATGATACCGCCGGCTGCGCTCACCTCCTCCCGAGCAACGCCAGCGAGGACGCGCCTTGCTTCTTCTCCTCCCGAGACGCAAGGAGGCGCTGATAATAAAGACGGTCATGCCCACCTCCTCCCGGGCATGGCCGTTTTTTT
>CALAIJ010000288.1 GCA_937923365.1 uncultured Sulfitobacter sp. | reverse complement strand
CAAAGCGACTGGACGTCGGCGACGAAATCTACTTTGTGGTGAGCTCTTATGGCAATAGCGCTGGTCTTTCCATCTTCAGGTTTGATCAGGACGTGCCAGGCGTGGAACTTGTTCAGAGCATTCAAGACGACACAGGGCAGGGCAATTTGAGCCGTGTACACGTCGGCGTTCCGTTTGAAATCAACGGGGTACAATTTGTGGCCGCGACGTCAGAGCTCGGCGGTGAACTCATTATTTACGAGGTTGGCGGTGCGGATGACATCCTGAACGGCACCCAAATAGACGACGACATTGCGGGCGGCGGCGGTGACGACCAGATCAATGGTTTCGCGGGGGACGACCTGATTGACGGGGGGCGCGGCACGGACATCATCTATGCCGGGTCTGGCAACGACACGGTTGTCGCCAGCATCGGCAATGACCGCTTGTTTGCGGGGTCAGGATTTGACCGGCTTGATCTGACCACCTTCAACGGAGAGGCCAACGGCGTTGTTGCCGACATGCTGGGGGAACGGATCATCCTGAGCGGTGGATCGCGGCAATTCGCCACCGGGTTCGAGCGGATTGATGGCACCGCGCAGAATGACACGCTCACCGGGAATGAGGACAACAACGACCTGCGCGGCAACAGCGGCGATGACACCCTGCGCGGCCGTGAGGGCAATGATTTCCTGCGCGGCGGCAACGGCGTCGACTTTCTGGTGGGGGCCGAAGGCAACGATTACCTCACCGGAGGGGCGGGCAATGACATCATTCTGAACGGTGGCGAGGGCAACGACACTGTGCTGGGCGACGCCGGAATGGACTCGCTTTATGGCGGCTTTGGCGATGATGACATGCAAGGCGGTACTGACGATGACCTGATGCGCGGCAATGAAGGCAATGATTTCATGGTCGCCGGATCGGGCAACGATGACATGCGCGGCGGCAGCGGCAACGATACCCTTTCGGCCACCAGCGACAATAATTTCCTTTCTGGCGAAGATGGCAATGACCGTTTGGTATCGGGGCTGGGCGATGACACGATGACGGGGGGCACCGGGGCAGATGTCTTTGTCTTCGACACCACCGGTCATGGCGGTGGCGGCTTTAACACCGTGAACGACTATACTGATGGCAGTGACCAGATTGACTTGGTTTCTTACGGCTTTGCCAATGAGGCTGCCGTACTTGCGCTGGCGAGTGCCCGGTCCTGGGGTGTGCGGATCGATTTGACGGATGGGCAAACGATCGCGCTTTTCGACGCGAACCTCGGCGATCTGGGCGCGGGCGATTTCATTTTGTGACCAGAGGGCAGGGCGGGCATTAGCAGTGTTCCGCGAATGTAGCGATTGACCGGCGTGGGACCGGGGTGACCGCCTTTATTCTGGTGCCTTTTGTGGGGGCTTGCGTGCATGTGCCGCCACCGCCCGCAAATCAGCTGGTTTTTGTGACCACTGAGGTGCCTTACGAAAGCTCAGGCTTGTTTGAGCCGGTGAATGTGACGGGCATGTTCGGCAAGGCATCGACTTCAACGCAATTGGCCGATATTGCCTATGCCCTGTCAGCGGATCACATCGAACTGTTTTAAATCAGTGATTTATGGGGCGTTCCTCATGCAGGGCCGCCGGTATCCATGAAAAAAGCGCCCGGCTAGGGGCGCTTTGTCTGACTTAATGGGATGAGAAAGGGCTTAGCCGCCCCAGGTGCGCACCACGCCGCAATCCATGTGAACGAAGTTGGAGCCGGAGTATTTGCCAACGCCGCCGCCGCGACATGCAGCCGCTGCACGTGACACCTGACCGACAGAGCGGGACTTCATGCTAAGATCCGCCGCCTGACCACGCAGGTGCAGGGAATTCTTGGCTACACCGCGGGACTTCCGGCGCAGCATCGCGTTTGTTTTCGGGCTGCGGTAGCCCGAGAGAAGCATGTAAGGCTCGTTCGTGTTCAACAGGTTATGGGCACCGGCCATGATATCGACGGTCCGCAAATCAATCTGTTTGACATCATCTGTCCGCCAGTCGCGCATGAAATAGTTCACTTCACGCACCGCGTCTTTGATGTATTTGCCTTCGATCCAGTAGATCATATCGATCCGCTCACCTGTACGACCAGAATACATCCGGATGCGCCGGATATCGCCGCCGCCGCGCAGGAAACCTGCTGCGTTGGAATAGGTCGGGGCCGCAGTGATTGCCGTTGCCGCGAATGCGCCCAAAAGGCCGCGGCGGGTCATACCTGTCGAAATGATGCCTGTCATGTTACTGTCCCGTTTCCTCTATCGTGGCCATGATGTTACACGGACACTTCATCTCATCCCCAGATGCAACATCCTTATTGCATAGGGTGATTCTTGAACCAAGTGCTGAATCCTCGAGAGGCGAAGTAAATCCAAATTTAGGCGAATTTTTGCGCATTTTCCCCCTAGACAGATTTTGTGGGGAACTTGCCACACTTCCGTCGGTGGCCTTTGGGCACCATTGAGGATGGAATTAACCATATAACGGAAACGTTTATGGACAGGCCTTCCCTGCACAGGATGATGGGGTAAAAGCAGGAAAGCTATGTTTCTGGGGGACACCATGAAGAACATTATTAAAGGCCATCGTTTTCAGGTGCACCGCGGCCTTGTTTTTGCAGCCGCCCTGGTCGTCAGCCCCATCGCGTTGCTGTCAGCCAGTCCGGCACAGGCACAGGTCACCGCGTTCAAGCAAGCCGTTGCCGAAGCGGCCGCACGCGATGACGATATCGCCGCTTTCTACCGCGCCAATGGCTATACGCCGATCTGGACCGGCACGTCAGACGCGGACCGCGCGCGGCGCGCCGAGCTGATGCGTGTCATTCAGTCAGCGGACGCGCATGGATTGCCAGTGTCGCGCTATGACCCGCAAGGCTTGATGGCGCAACTGCGTGCCGTGCGCTCCACCCGCGACCGTGGTCTGGCCGAAGTGGCGATGTCCAAGGTCTTCTTGCAATACGCCAAGGACGTCCAGACCGGCATCATCCGCAACCCCAAGCGGATCGACAGCGGCATTGTCCGCGAGATACCCCATCGTGACCGCACCGAGTATCTGAACGGCATCGCAACGGCCAAGCCAGCGGCATTCTTCCGCGCGCTTCCCCCGCGCAGCATGGAATACAATGCCTTGATCCGCGAAAAGGTCGAGATGCAGGACCTGCTGGCCCGTGGTGGCTGGGGCGCGCAAGTGCCCGCCCGCAAGCTGGAGCCCGGTGCTTCCGGCAACGCGGTGGTGGCATTGCGCAACCGTCTGATTGCAATGGGATATCTGGAGCGCTCCAACACAATGGTGTACGACGCGTCCATCACAGAAGCGGTGCGCGCTTTCCAGACAGCCCACGGGTTGAACCCCGATGGCACCGCAGGATCTGCCACGATGACGCAGATCAACACCGGCGTGGAAAAGCGCTTGCAGTCGGTTATGGTCGCCCTTGAGCGCGAGCGTTGGTTCAACACCGAACGCGGCAAACGCCACATCCTTGTGAACATCCCCGATTTCACCGCCAAGATCATGGACGACGGTCAGGTCACGTTTGTCACACGCTCCGTTGTCGGTGCGCGGGATGCGGATCGCAAGACGCCGGAGTTCTCTGACGTGATGGAGCATATGGTGATCAACCCGAACTGGTATGTGCCGCGTTCGATCATCACCAAGGAATATCTGCCCTCCATGCAGCGGAACCCGAATGCTGCCAGTCAACTGGTGATCACGGACCGTCGGGGGCGCAAGGTCAGCCGCTCGTCGATCAACTTCTCCAAGTACAACGCGCGGAACTTCCCGTATGCAATGCACCAGCCGCCAAGCCGCTCCAACGCGCTGGGGCTGGTCAAGTTCCTGTTCCCCAACAAGTATAACATCTACCTGCATGACACACCGTCCAAATCGCTGTTCAACCGCGATGTGCGGGCCTTCAGCCATGGGTGTGTGCGTCTGGCGCAGCCGTTTGACTTTGCTTACGCATTGCTGGCCGTCCAGCAGGACAATCCCAAAGAGTACTTCCAGCGCATCCTCAAGTCCGGCCGCAACACCCGTGTCGACCTGGAAGAGCAGGTGCCTGTGCATCTGATCTACCGCACAGCCGTCACCAATGCCCGTGGCCACACAGAGTATCGCGCCGACATCTATGGCCGTGACGCAAAGATCTGGAACGCTTTGGTCAAAGCAGGGGTGGCCTTGCAGGGCGTTCAGGGGTAATCCTGCCGACCTTCACGGTCGGAGGACGTCCATGCGCCACACAGTACAGCAAATTGCAGACGCGCTTGGCGCGGATGTGGTGGGCGATGGCACGCTGGTGATCGCCCGCGTGGCCGAGCCTGCCTCGGCCCATGCGGATGATCTGGCACTCGCCATGAAGCCCGCCTTTGCGGCAGGGCTGGCCGAAGGTCAGGCCAAAGCGGCGCTGCTGTGGCCGGATGCGGACTGGCAAAGCTATGGGTTACAGGCCGCAATTTTACCAAAACGCCCACGCTATGCCATGTCCGGCCTGACCGCGATGATGGATGCAGGGCAGGGCTTTGCAGGTGGTATCCACCCCTCAGCCGTCATTGACGACGATGCGATCATCGGGGAAGGGGTCAGCATTGGCCCGCTCACGGTCGTTTCAGCGGGCGCGCGGATTGGCGACCATTCCGTCATCGGCCCGCAGTGTTTCATCGGGTGGAACGCGACCATAGGCCAGAAGGCTTTTCTGCGCGAACAGGTCAGCATCGGCGCGCGCGCCAGCATTGGCGACAACTTTATTGCACAACCGGGCGCGCGGATTGCAGGCGACGGGTTCTCTTTTGTAACCCCTGAGCAAAGTGCGGTTGAGGCCGCCCGCGCCTCCCTTGGCGATCAGGGTGATGCGAAGGCGCAAAGCTGGAGCCGCATTCACTCGCTTGGATCTGTCACCATCGGCGACGACGTCGAAGTGGGGGCGAATGCCACCATCGACTGCGGGACGGTGCGCGATACGCGGATCGGCAATGGCACCAAGCTCGATAGTCTTGTCCAGATCGGCCATAACGCCGTGATCGGCAATCACACCCTGATCTGCGCGCAGGCAGGCGTTGCGGGCAGTGCCAACGTCGGCAATTACGTGGTGCTGGGCGGCCACTCCGGCGTCAGTGACAACATCTTTGTCGGGGACGGGGCAATCCTTGGCGGGGGCACCAAAGTGCTGTCAAATGTCCCCGCAGGGCGCACCATGCTGGGCTACCCCGCCACGCAGATGACCAAGCAGATGGAAATCTACA
The DNA here is from genome assembly GCA_937923365.1 of uncultured Sulfitobacter sp. Classification (GTDB taxonomy): domain Bacteria; phylum Pseudomonadota; class Alphaproteobacteria; order Rhodobacterales; family Rhodobacteraceae; genus Sulfitobacter. The sequence goes on along the minus strand of CALAIJ010000288.1, from coordinate 4,355 downwards.
AAGCACAGCGCCGCTTGCCGCGCCTGCTGCGTGAGGTCGCAGATTTGCGAAAAGCAGTTTTCAAATCGCCCAAGGATGACTAGATCAGCATCAGTATGATGCAAGGACCCGTCCCTATGACACTAGAGCAGGAAGTCACCCGGATCATTGCCGAACAGGCCGTGCTGGAGCCCGAGGACGTGAGCCTCGACAGTACCCTTGAAAGTCTGGGTATCGACAGCCTAGGGCTGGTCGAGAGCATCTTTGCCATAGAAGAGGCCTTTGAGATCACCGTGCCCTTCAATGCCAACAACCCCGAGGCATCCGATTTCGACATCTCCACCGTGGCCAGCATCATCGAGGGCATCAGACGGCTGAAGGCCGAACAGGGCTGACGCCATGAAACGCGTGGTCATCACAGGGGCAGGCACGATCAACGCCTTGGGCCATTCGGTGCCTGCGACACTGGAAGCAATGCGCGAAGGGCGCTGCGGTATCGGCCCTTTGGAATTCCGCGACGTGGAGCGCTTGCAAATCCAGATCGGCGGCCAAGTCCGCGGGTTCGAAGCCGAAGGCCGTTATAACCGCCAACAGATGTCGCTCTATGACCGGTTCACCCAATTCACGCTGGCCGCTGCCCGCGAGGCGATCGAACAATCGGGCCTGACGTTTTCGGGCGAACTGGCCGCACGCTCCGGCGTGGTTCTGGGGACCGCAGGTGGCGGTGTGTCCACATGGGACGACAATTACCGCGCGGTCTATGAAGAAGGCAAAAACCGCGTGCATCCGTTTGTGGTGCCCAAGCTGATGAACAACGCCGCGGCCAGCCACGTCAGCATGGAATGGAACCTCAAGGGGCCGTCCTTTACCGTTTCCACCGCATGCGCGTCGTCAAATCACGCGATGGCGCAAGCCTTTATGATGGTGCGCTCCGGCATGGCGCCCGCGATGGTCACAGGCGGATCAGAATCGATGCTGTGTTTTGGCGGCGTGAAAGCATGGGAAGGCCTGCGCGTGATGAGCCGCGACGCCTGCCGTCCGTTTTCCGCCAACCGCAATGGCATGGTGCAGGGCGAAGGAGCAGGGGTCTTTGTGTTCGAGGAATACGACCACGCCCGTGCACGCGGCGCAGAGATCCTGTGCGAAGTGGCGGGCTTTGCCATGTCGTCTGATGCCGCTGATATTGTCATGCCTTCCAAGGCGGGCGCTGCACGCGCGATGGCCGGTGCCTTGGCAGACGCGCGGATCAACGCGGATGAGGTAGGTTATATCAACGCCCATGGCACAGGCACTGCCGCCAATGACAAGACGGAATGCGCCGCTGTCGCGGATGTCTTTGGACCGCATGCGGACAACCTGATGATGTCTTCCACCAAATCGATGCACGGTCACCTGATCGGCGGCACGGGTGCTGTGGAATTGCTGGCCTGCATCATGGCGCTGCGCGACGGTGTGATCGCGCCGACCATTGGCTACGAAGAGCCTGATCCGGAATGCGCGCTGGACGTTGTCCCCAATGAGGCCCGCGAGGCGACGGTAGATGTTGCACTGACCAATGCCTTTGCCTTTGGAGGGATGAACGCGGTGCTTGCCCTGCGGCGGGTCTAACGCTCCAGCCGGATCGGCGCGCCAACGTCGATTGTGCCCCCCGTCAGGATCGAACAATTAAGCCCCGAGCGATGCTCAAGCAGATCGCAGGCCGCGCGGCCCAGTAGCAGGTCCAGATAACGGCAGGGTGTGTTCAGCCGCCCACCGCGCAATTGCACATCGCCCACCCAAAAGTCGCGGCCCACAAGGTGGTTCAGCGGCACATCCCGCGTGGTCAGATTGCGTCGATGTTCGTCCACGCTGAGGGTCAGGTCGTGGTCACGGACCAAAGCCTCAAGTGTTTCGATTTCAATCAGCGTCACTTCGCGGACGTCAGGAAAATCCGAATACTTGCCGCGCCCTGTTGCGTAGCGGTCCCCTTCGATGCCAACGCCTGCATGCAAGCGGGCACTTTGATGGGCAACCATATCGTCACCGCCCTGCGCACAGGTGTGAATGTGAAGCAACTTTCCCTGCCACATGGGCGATCCTCCCTTTAGTACGCAAAAGGGCCACCATTGCTGGCAGCCCTTTGGTGAATTCCCGGAACCGTGACGGCTTACTGCTCGATCACGGAGACCTTGTCATAGCTGGCTGTGAACCCTTCGAGGGACAGCTTCAGCAGCACTTTCTGGTCAGGCGCCAGGGCGGGCACGATGGTAAAGACCGCCTCGTTGCCACGCTTGAACTGTGCGATGTCCGCTTTGGTGAGGCCCAGTCGGACGTAGCAGCCCACAGGGTTGCAGAACGCATACGGATAACGCCGCGCTTTGCCGCCATCAACCGCAATGGTCAACTGCTGGGGTATGGATGTCTCAAGCGGGACAACAACGGTCGCGCCCGCTTCTGCCTTGCCAGAGCCGGGCAGCCGGAACAGCGACACTTCGGCGACAGGGTTGCCCTGACCGTCGTCCATCAACTGGTACATCTGACAGGGGTCTTCCTCTTCTTCTGTCTTGATGCAGCGCATTTCCCACGCGCCGATCACTTCTTTTGTGTAAGGCTGGCCAACTGCGGGGTCCTTATCGGCATCCTCGCCAAGGGACAGTTGTTCTTCGATTTCAGCGGCGGTGCCGGATTGCGTGGCAACCTCGGGCTTTTCAGCGGCGTCTTCGGTGGTTGTGTCATCCGTTGTGGTTGTCTGTGCAAATGCGGCCATGGGTGCGCCCAGCATCAGGGCGGCACACAGGGGAAGGGCGGTCAAAAACTTGCTCATGATAATCCCAGGTTTGTTGCTTTATCGCGCTTTACCATGGCCCAAAAGGAATGTCAGTGGTCAAGACAACAAAACCCGAAGGCAACGCGCGAAAACATGCTGATCCGCGCAAAAATGGACCCGCCAAAAGAAAAGAGGGCGCAAAGCACCCTCCGTCCTATTGGTCGTTTTTGGTATTCTCCCCGTCGGACTGGGCCGACTTATGCGCGTGACGTTACGAAAGCCTGTGCCGGGGGTCAACCGGAATTATTCAAGCTACGCAGAAAATATTGTTAGCGCAAACAAAGCCTTAACCTGTTGCGCCAATTCGGGGGCAAAAAAGGGCCGCACCCGAAGGCGCGGCCAGTCTGACAGGGAGGAAGTGCCCGACCTGCGCAACAAAGATCACGCCGATCGGACAATTTGACTATGGTGCCTAAAGGTTAACTTTGTATGCTTCTTCGGAACGATAATTGACGGCAGCAGTGAAAGGGCGAAACATGGCAGAGGACATCTTTATCGGCGGCGGAGGTCCTGATTATACGACCAAGCAGTTTCTCAACATCGGATATGCCAACCGCCACGGGCTTGTTGCAGGCGCCACGGGCACGGGCAAAACCGTCACTTTGCAAATCCTTGCTGAAAGTTTCTCGGCCCAAGGGGTGCCTGTGTTCCTGTCAGACGTCAAAGGCGATCTGTCCGGGTTGGCCAAGGCCGGCTCCGAGACCCACAAACTGCACACACCCTTCATGGAGCGCGCGGCCAAGATCGGCTTTGACACCTATACCTACGACGCGTTTCCCGTCACTTTCTGGGATCTATACGGCGATCAAGGTCATCCTGTCCGGACAACAGTCTCGGAAATGGGCCCTTTGCTGCTGGGCCAGCTTCTGGGCCTGTCCGAGGCCCAGGAAGGCATCCTGAACATCGCCTTCCGCGTCGCGGATGAAGACGGGTTGCCTTTGCTGGACCTCAAGGACCTGCAGGCGCTGCTGGTCTGGATCGGTGAGAATGCCAAAACGCTCGCACTGCGCTACGGCAATGTCTCATCCGCTTCTGTTGGTGCCATCCAGCGCCGTTTGCTGGTCTTGGAAAATCAAGGTGCCGCCGATCTGTTTGGTGAACCCGCACTTGCCCTCACGGACCTGATGCGCACGGACACGGACGGGCGCGGCGCGATCAACATTCTGGCCGCTGACAAGCTGATGGGCGCGCCCAAACTCTATGCGACCTTCCTGCTATGGCTGCTTTCCGAATTGTTCGAGGAATTGCCTGAAGTCGGCGACCCTGAGAAACCCAAGCTTGTGTTCTTTTTTGACGAAGCACACCTGCTGTTCGAAGACGCCCCCAAGGCATTGGTCGACAAGGTGGAGCAGGTGGCGCGCCTGATCCGCTCCAAAGGGGTGGGCGTCTATTTCATCACGCAAAATCCTGCGGATGTGCCCGATGATATTCTGGGCCAACTTGGCAACCGTGTGCAGCACGCCTTGCGCGCGTTTACGGCCAAGGATCGCAAGGAATTGCGCATGGCCGCCCAGACCTACCGCGACAATCCCCGTTTTGAGACCGAAGAGGCGATCCGCGAAGTGGGCGT
>CALAIJ010000287.1 GCA_937923365.1 uncultured Sulfitobacter sp. | reverse complement strand
TATGCGCGGTTCGATTTCCAAGGCGTGTTCCAGGCGGTGTTCACCTTTGCCACAGTCGACCTGAGCGCGTTCTACTTCGATATCCGCAAGGATGCCTTGTATTGCGACGGGGATACGGCGCGGCGTCGCGCAGCGCGCTCTGTGCTGGACATCCTGTTCCACCGTCTGACCACATGGCTGGCACCTGTCTTGGTGTTTACCATGGAAGAGGTCTGGTTGGAGCGGTTCCCGGGCGACGACAGTTCGGTCCACCTGACGGATATGCCCCAGACCCCTGCGGCATGGTTTGATGCTGATCTTGCGGCCAAATGGGCCAAGGTACGCAGTGCGCGGCGTGTGGTGACGGCTGCACTCGAAGTGCAGCGGGTCGAGAAGGTGATCGGTGCTTCACTGGAGGCTGCACCATTCGTCTACGTCGAAGATGCCGACCAGCGCGCAGCCCTCGAAAGCGTGTCCTTCGAGGATGTCAGCATCACCTCTGACATCACCGTGACGGGGGAGGCCGCACCCGAGGACGCCTTCCGCCTGCCAGAGACAAACGGCGTTGCCGTGGTCTTTGCAAAGGCAGAAGGTGCCAAATGTGCACGTTGCTGGAAAGTACTGCCGGATGTTGGCACCCATGCCCACGACGGTGTGTGCCAGCGCTGCGACGATGCTGTTAGCTAAGACGATAGAGGCGGAAATCACCGCGCATATCGTGGCCAGAGGGGCAGGGAAAACCATCTGCCCCTCTGAAGTGGCCCGCGCCTTGGCCGCAGATTGGCGTGGCCTGATGCCCATGGTGCGCGCCGTTGCCGATGACATGGCCGGGCGCGGTCATCTCGCCGTCACCCAGAAAGGGCAGGCTGTGCAAGGCACCACCGCAAAGGGCCCGATCAGATTGGGGCTGCCCAAGGCGCAGGAAACGGATTGAGACCGCCGTCCTTTGCGGGCAGGGTGGTTTCATGAAGCGACGCTCCATTGATACCCAGTTCGGCCTGCTGGTCCTGTGCGAAGAGGACGGGGCAATCACTGCGCTTGACTGGGGGCGGCGGGCGCATGACGACGCCTCCGATCTGTTGGACGTGGCAGCGGCGCAAGTCGCTGCATACGACGCTGGACAGCTTGAAGCCTTTGATCTGCCGTTGCGCGTTGCAGGCACGGAATTCCAGCGCGATGTCTGTGCGGCTATGTCTGCGATTCCCTTCGGCTATACCCGCACCTACGGTGAGATTGCCCGCGACCTTGGCGTGCCCGCTCAAGCGGTGGGACAGGCCTGTGGCGGAAACCCGATCCCTGTGATCATCCCGTGCCACCGTGTGATGGGGGCCAAGGGCCTGACAGGGTTTTCAGGTCGCGGCGGGGTGGAGACCAAAGTCGCCTTGCTGCGCCATGAAGGGGCCGCCGGGCTTTTGATCTGAAACGCCTGCTGCCGGTTCTGTCGACGCGGCTTTGCGAAGGTGATGGTGGTGTGCCGCGCCTGACTACAGATCGTCAGCAGGACGTGGCGGGATCAGTTGCTGCAAGCCGCCGGCGACCATCAGATAGATGCTGGTGGTCATGAGACCCCAATGCGCCCAGCTTTGCGGATGAAAATCCACCAAAGCCGCCCAGCCCGCAAAGAAGGTCCACGCCAGTGCGACGGGCAATGTGACCTCGCGCCAGCGCTCCGTGCGCACGGGGTGCACAAACTTGATCGGCGTGAACATTGTTGCGGCAAGGACGGTGACGATGATCAAACAGACCCACCAGTCCGGTTTGAGCGCAAACAGGACCAGCACCAGCATATTCCAGCAAGCAGGAAAGCCGGAAAAGGAATTGTCTTTTGTTTTCATGCGCGTATCGCCCAGATACAAGGTCGAGGCAAAGGTGACGATGATCAGCATGACCCAACCGCTCCACCCGTCCATCAACCCCGATGAGAAGAGGGCAAAGGCAGGAATGAACACGTAGGTCGTGTAGTCGATGATCATGTCCAGAATGACACCGTCAAACTCGGGCGCATTGGTTTTGACGTCATATTTGCGCGCCAGAGGCCCATCAATGCCGTCCACAAAGAAGGCGATCACCAGCCAGAAGAACATCATGTCCCATTGGGCATCAATGGCCGCCAACATCGCCAACATGGCAAAGACGGCACCGGATGCAGTGAAGAAATGGACGAAGAGAGCTTTAAGACGCAGTGACATGGCAAGTGTGTCGCAAATCCTGTTGCGGGATGCAAAAGAAAACGGCGGTGTTCCCTGCACGAGTGCCTCTACGTCCCGATCCGGTGTCAAAGGCGGCGGATGACCCCATCCCCGCTTGACGCCTTGTGCGATTCCCACTAAAGCCACCAGACAAGTTTCAGGGTCGCTCAGGGCGGCCCGTTTTTCATGTCGCCCATGCCAGCGGGCTGTTGCGGCAAAGCCAAGAGGATAGACCCATGTCACGCGTTTGCGAACTGACCGGAAAAGGCCCCATGACGGGCAACAACGTAAGCCACGCGAACAACAAGACGCGCCGTCGCTTTCTGCCCAACCTGAACGACACGACGCTGCAGTCCGAATCGCTGGGCCGTTCTTTCAAGCTGCGCATCTCGGCGGCGGCTTTGCGGTCGGTCGATCACCGTGGTGGTCTGGACAAGTTCCTTGCCAAGGCAAAAGACACTGAGCTGAGCGCCAACGCGTTGAAGATCAAGAAAGCCATCAAGAAATCCGGTATGGAAGCAGACGCGCTGACGTAAGCGCCTTCCTACCTTATTCGATTTTGCAGCCCCGCGCCTTTTACCAGGCGCGGGGCTGCGGCGTTTTCGCCTTTGAACCTGCATACCAAAGCGCCTAATACGGGTGTCATGATACGCCTGCTCAGCACCCTCTTGTTGGCCATAAGCCTGATTGCCACGGGCCACGCCATGGCCAGCGCGCGCGGTGCCTCTGCGGCGACTGGCCAGATGGTGATCTGCACGGGCACGGGGCCCATGGTGGTCTATGTCGATGCGCAAGGACAGCCAACAGAGGCGCCTGCCTTCTGTCCAGATGCTGCACTCCATGCGCCTGTTGCCGCATCGCTTTTGGTGGCGCCAGCCCCTACATATGTGACGCCTTTCAAGACGGCTGATGGCATTGCCTTGCGCGCCAAGGTGCTGCTGCCCCGACAGACACCTCCGGGCAGAGGGCCCCCTTTGACGGTCTGAAACCTCACTCTTTCAGAACCTTCAAAGGAGATATTCATGTTGATGAAACCCCTCTTCGTTACGGCTTTGATTGCTTTAACGGCCCTGTCCCAAACGGCGTCTGCCGACGGGATTATGATCAAGGACGCCTATGTGCGGTCCTCCACCCCGTCGTCGCCCACGGGTGCGGCCTTTATGATGGTGATGAACCATTCCGATCAGGATGACCGGTTAATTGGCGCGGCCTCTGACGTGGCCAAACGCGTCGAACTGCACAGCCATACCGAAGACGCCAACGGCGTCATGCGCATGGGCGAGATCGAAGGCGGTATCGCCATTCCCGCAGGGGGCATGCACGCACTGAAGCGGGGTGGCGACCATGTGATGTTCATGGGCCTGTCAGAGCCGCTTCGGCAGGGTGCCGAGATCACCATGCTGCTGACATTCGAAAAGGCAGGCGAGATCGAGGTGACACTCACTGTGGATCATGCGCGCAAGCCGGACCATAGCGGGATGGACCACAGCGGTCCTTCAAACGATGGCTGAAGTGCGGGTGTGAGGAGGGCCTCTGGCCTTCCTCTAGGGTCCTGAGCCTAGGATCCGAGGATTTCATCGACCCACGCAGGGACAGTCTGCCCCGCAGGCCCAGTGCGATGTTCCTGAAACTGGCTGCCAACGGCGGAACGCTCCAGATTGAACTCGATCGTATGGGCGCCTGCGCGGCGGGCTTCGGCGACAAAACCGGCGGCGGGATAGACATTGCCGGATGTGCCGATGGCCGCAAAGACATCTGCTGCGCCCAGATGCGCAAACAGCGCATCCATATCGTAAGGCATTTCACCGAACCAGACGATGTCGGGCCGTGCGGCGGGGGCATGGCAGGACGGGCAGGCGTCCCCGGGGGCCATGACCAACGGGGCCGCCCAGCGGTGATCGCAGGCGGCACAGAGGGCCGAATTCAGTTCTCCGTGCATGTGCCAGACCTTTTTCATCCCGCCCCGCTCGTGCAGGTCATCGACGTTCTGCGTAATGACGACAACCTCGCCCTGATGCGCGGCTTCAAGCCGTGCGAGCGCTTTATGCGCGGGGTTGGGGACCACATCGGCCAGTTGTGCACGGCGCGCGTTGTAGAAGTTGACCACAAGCTCGGGGTCGCGGGCAAAACCTTCGGGGGTGGCCACGTCCTCGACCCTGTGCTGCGCCCAAAGGCCGTCTTCGGCACGAAACGTTTCGATCCCGCTTTCGGCGGAAATGCCCGCTCCGGTGAGGATGACGATCTTGTCGCTGCTGGCCATGGTGGGGCTCCTTGTGAGGTACGGATGCTTTGTGCCAGTGAAAGTGGCGTTGTTTCAACCCTTTGCGCCCCATTTGCAGGACGACATGCACGGGGTCACATCCGCCGACGATCTGTGGCTTGTGGCTGATTTACCCTTGAAAACCCAATGAAATACCCTCATTTAAGCGACGACCCCACCAAGGGGGTGATAAATTAGGAGAGACCATGGCCAAGGAAGACATTCTCGAATTCCCCGGTGTCGTTAAGGAACTCCTGCCGAACGCGACATTTCGGGTCGAACTTGAGAACGGCCATGAGATCATCGCGCATACGGCAGGCAAGATGCGCAAGAACCGCATCCGCGTTCTGGCTGGCGACAAAGTTCAGGTGGAAATGACGCCGTATGATTTGACCAAGGGTCGGATCAA
>CALAIJ010000286.1 GCA_937923365.1 uncultured Sulfitobacter sp. | reverse complement strand
TGACGACGCTGGCCTTTGACGCGCGGCGGGCAGCGTTCTTTGAAGCGGAGTTGCTGGACGCCCTGCGGATACTGCAACAAGGCGATACCACCAACGGCAAGCTGCAAGGCTCCTGGGCGGGGGCCATGGGGCACACGCAGTTCATGCCGTCGTCTTTTCAGAAGCTGGCCGTGGACTATGACGGTGACGGACGGCGCAACATCTGGGGGGATGATCCCACGGATGCGCTGGCGTCGACGGCAGCCTACCTTAAGCATTTCGGTTGGACCAAAGGCCAGCCCTGGGGCGTTGAAGTCACCCTGCCGGACGGGTTTGACTATCTGGAAGCACGGCGTGATCTGCGCCGTTTGCCCAGCGCGTGGACCGCCCTTGGTGTCACCGCGCTGCGCGGGCCTATCGAGGACTACGGTCCTGCCTCTGTCCTGTTGCCCGGCGGGGCGGAGGGCGCTGCATTTCTGGTGTTTGACAACTTCGAGGTGCTTGAGAAATACAATACCGCAGACGCCTATGTCATCGGGGTTGGGCATCTGGCGGACCGGATCAGGGGTGCGGGGCCGTTTCAGCACAGCTGGCCAAGGCAGTTGCGGGTGTTGACCTATGACGAGCGGATCGAGCTGCAAAAGCGGCTGACAGCGGCTGGCTTTGATACGGTCAAAATCGATGCCAAGATGGGGCCGCTGACCATTGGGGCCATCCGGCGGTTTCAGCAGGCGCAAGGTGTGCTGCCCGACGGGTATCCGTCGCTGTCCGTGCTGGAGCGGCTGCGCGCCTTATGATCCCAGGCGCTTGATGCAGAAGGGTGCACCCGCCAAAAGAGGTCAGGCCTCTGGCGGGGCTTTTTGAACCACTTTGAAAAGAAGGTTACGCCTTATGAGGCAGCCTTCAGCATGTCTTTGGCCTTAAGGTCTTTGTAGGTCGCGTCCAGCGCGATCTTGGCGCGGGTGGCAAAGATATCGATCTCTTCCGGTGTGATCACCAGCGGTGGCGAGATGATCATCCTGTCGCCCACATGGCGCATCACCAGATTGTTCGCAAAGCAATGTTCGCGGCACATATACCCGACGTCACCTGCGTTGCCCGCAAACGATGCGCGGCTTTCCTTGTGCGGCGTCAGCGGCAAGGAAGCCATCATGCCCGACTGGTTCACACCGCCTACCAAAGGATGTGTGCCCAATGCGGTCAACGCCTCTGTCAGCGCAGGCTGAGCCACGTTGCGGATATGATCCAGCATGTTTTCCTCGCGCATGATGCGCAGATTTTCCAGGGCCACAGCCGCGCAGACGGGGTGGCCTGAATAGGTGTAGCCGTGATTGAATTCCGTGGCATTGATAACAGCGGCGATTTCGTCAGACACGATGGAGCCACCGATGGGCGCGTAGCCCGATGACAGCCCTTTGGCGATGGTCATGATGTCAGGTTCGATGCCCATGGTTTCGGACCCGAACCAGTTGCCGGTCCGGCCAAAGCCGCAGATGACTTCGTCCGCGATCAAAAGCACGTCGTGCTTGCGGCAGATGCGCTGGATCTCGGGCCAGTAGCTGGCGGGGGGAATGATCACACCACCGGCCCCTTGCACCGGCTCTCCGATGAAGGCGGCGACGTTTTCGGCGCCCAGTTCTTCGATCTTTGCTTCCAGTTCCTGCGCGCGGGCAAGGCCGAACGCCTCTGGCGTCATGTCGCCGCCCTCGGCCCACCAGTCGGGTTGACCGATGTGATGGATGCCGGGAATGGGCAATCCGCCCTGGGAATGGATCGCCGTCATCCCGCCCAAAGAACCCGAACCCATCGAAGACCCGTGATAGGCATTCTTGCGGCTGATGACATGGCTCTTTTCGGGCTGGCCCTTTTCGGCCCAGTAGGTCCGCACCATGCGCAGGTTGGTGTCGTTTGCCTCGGATCCTGATCCGGCAAAGAAGACGTGGTTCAGCGTGCCTGGTGCCAGTTCCGCAAGCTCTGCCGCCAGTGCGATGCCGGGCACGTGGGTCGTCTGGAAGAAGGTGTTGTAGTACGGCAATTCGTTCATTTGGCGCGCGGCGACGGCCCCCATCTCGGGGCGGCCATAGCCAAGGTTGACGCACCACAGACCTGCCATGGCGTCCAGAATTTCGTTGCCGTCACTGTCGGTCAGATAGACACCCTTGGCGCGGGTAATAACGCGCGCGCCCTTGGCGGCCAGTTCGTCGCCTGTGGTAAAGGGATGCATGTGGTGTGCGGCGTCCAGCGCCTGCAACTCGGCAGTGGGCAGATGGTTTGTGATGGCAGTCATGACGGCACCTTTGGACAGGAAATGTTGCCTGCCAGAATATGATCAAATTATGAGGTGTCAATCAAATCAGCTTGTGGCAAGTGCTGCGCTGACCTGTTTGGTGCCTTGAGACACGTCTTCGGCCATGGCTGTTGCCGCGGCTTCGACGTCCTGCCGTTCAAAGGCGGCCAGCAGGTCGGCGTGTTTGTCGGGCAGGTTTGCGGTGCCAAAGCGGCCACAGACAACGCGCAGTGATGGGCCAAAGCTAAGCCACAAGCGGTCCACGGTTGCCGCCATGATCGGCGCGTCGGCGTTGTCATAAATCACTGAATGAAAGCGGTAGTTGTGCGTGAGGTACCCGCCGATGTCGCCCGCCGTGATGGCCGCGTTCAACGCGGCATCAATTCCGCGCAGCTTGTCCAGACTTTTGGATGTCATATGGCGCGCAGCGCGGCGGGTCAGCTCCGGCTCAAGCGTGAGACGCATAAAGCCCAGCTCTTCGACGCCCGACAATGTCAGCACCGGCACGCTGACACGCCGGTTGCCCTGCAGCGTCAACGCACCTTCGGCAATCAGACGCCGCAGCGCCTCGCGGACCGGTGTCATGCCGGCGTTCAAACGGGTGACAAGGCCCTGAATGGTCACAGCCTGCCCCGGTGCCAGATCCCCAAACAGGATCATCTGGCGCAGCTCGGCATAGACGTGTTGATGCGCGGGCGTTTTGCTGTCGGTTGTCTGGGCGGAAATGTTCATCGGGGTGTCTGTCTCTTGATGCTGCCCGCATCTTTGCGGCGTTGCACGAACACTAGATCATCCGGCGGCATGAGGCAAAACCTGATCAAATTGCCCGATGGCGTCTTGCGCTTTCGGACTTGAACATCAAGCCGTCACGCGGGCAGGTTACGGGATGAAACGCATCTATCCTGATTTCGCTTATTCCGACGCCCCGCGCGCAGGGTGCTGGTGGGATGAGACGTGTGCCATTCCCGACAGACCCGGTTTGCAAGGGAACCGGCGCTGCGACGTGGCGATTGTCGGAGGCGGTTTTACCGGCATTTCGGCCGCGCTGCATCTGGCACAGGCGGGCGTTGATGTGGTGGTTCTTGAGAACCGCTACGTTGGTTGGGGTGCTTCGGGGCGCAATGGCGGGTTTTGCTGTCTTGGTGGGGGCATGTTGGACGACGCGGCGCTGGAGGCGCAGGTGGGGCCTGAAGGATGCCGCGAATGGCGGCAGGCCGAGGTCGCCTCCATCCGGCTGGTCGAGGATCTGGTCGCGCGCCACAAGATCGACGTTGATCGCCACTCTGACGGGGAAACGCAATTGGCCCACCGGTCGTCCGATATGGAGGCCATGCGCCGCGAGGCCGACAGTATCGCGAAGACCTACGGGGTTGAACCGCGCCTGATCGAGGCTGCTGGTCTGGAGGCCGAAGGCCTCAATGCGGGATTTCACGGTGCGATGACCACACCGATCGGTTTCGGTCTGAACCCGCGCAAATACGTCACGGGACTGGCCGCTGCAGCAGAGAAAGCAGGGGCGCAGATTTATCATGAGACACCTGTTCGGGGGATTACGCGGCAATCAGACGGCTATCGCGTGACCACGCCGCAGGGCGAAATCGTGGCCGAACGGGTGATCATCGCTACCAACGGCTATTCATCCGAGGACCTGCCGGATTGGCTTGCCGGACGCTACATGCCCACGCAATCCAGCATCATTGTGACGCGCCCGTTGACCCAGTCAGAGCTGGGCGCGCAGGGCTGGACCAGCGGGCAGGCGTGCTATGATACGCGCAAGCTGCTGCATTACTTTCGGCTGATGCCCGACAATCGGATGCTGTTTGGCGTGCGCGGTGGATTGATGGCATCGCCCCGATCGGAGGCCCGTGCAATGGCGCGCGCGCGGCGCGATTTTGAGACTATGTTCCCCGCGTGGAAGAACGTCGAAACGGCACATGGCTGGTCCGGCATGGTGTGCATCGCCCGGCGGCGGATGCCGTTTGTGGGTCCGGTGCCCGAGCAGGACGGCATGTTCGCCAGCCTGTGTTACCACGGTAACGGCGTGGCAATGGCCAGCTATTCCGGTGCGCTATTGGCGGATGTGGTTCAGGGGAAGACACCCACCCATGTCTATCCCAAAGTTGTGCAACGCCCCTTGCGCAAATTTGAATTGGGGCGCTTCCGGCGGGCGGTCATGCCTTTGGCCTATGCGGGCTTTGCCTTGGCGGACCGTTAACCTGGTTCGCGCAGGGCACCCACGTCGCTGGACAGCACAGGAACACCGCCCTGAAGGATCAGCAGAGTTTGCCCGTCTTGCATGCGGGCTTCCGTGACGCGGGCGTAGCTTTCGGCGGGGTCGGTCACCAGCAATTCGCCGTTTGCACGGCTCTCCACTTCAAATCGGTAGGTGCCGGCAGGGAAAGGGCTGCCATCGTCGGATACACCTGCCCAAAGCACGGGCTCCGCCGAGACGGGCAGATTGTTCCGCTGCACTTCAGCACCGTTCGCATTGTAGACAACAAGCTGCACTTCGTCAGAGGCTGCTGCTGGATTGGGGTAGAATGTCAGGGGGCTGCCGTCAAAGGCGACAGGAGCTGTCGTGCGCGCCTCCATCCCGATCCACCCCGCCATCTGCGCCATATTCCCAGACCCCAGTTGTGTGGCCAGGGCCGTCAGCAGGTCATTTGACTGTACCTGTTGTTCGACCATTGAAAACTGGGCCAGTTGGGCGGCGTATTGCGACGAATCCAAAGGCTCCAACGGGTCCTGATACCGCGCCTGCGCCGTGAGCATCTTCAGAAAAGTCTCAAAATCGGACGACAGGGCGTTTGCCTGCGTCGTTGGCGCCGCTGCGGCAGCGGATGTGGTGGGATTTGTGGATGTATTCGTCAGTGTTGGCGCAAGCATGGGAATGTCCTTTGTTTCAAAGTCGAAGATCGAGGCCCGTGACCGCACCGCTTTGAAGCGCGACCACTGTCGAAGTATCTGGTGCATCGCCGCCAGAGGGCGCGCCGTCTGCGTTCTGCCCTGTGCCGGTGTCAGCCGATGTGCTGCCCCCCTCGCCACCAAAGGCGAAGGCGATATTCTCGTAGCCCAAGGCGCGGAATTCCTCGCCCAGCATGTCTATGTGACGCCGCAGCAGGTCCAACGTCTCGGGACGTTCGGCAAGCAGGTTCACGGTCACCTGCGATTCGGATAGGGTGAGGGACAGGCGGACACGCCCCAATTCCTCGGGGGAGAGCGTGATCTCAACAGGGCGGTTTTGGGTCTGGGGCAACGCCTCTGCCAACTGGCGGGCAACCTGAGCGGGCAGGTCCGCCCGTTGCGGCATGGCGGTCTGCATCGTGGTTTGGCCCAGTTCAGCGCGTGATGACGGGGCGCCAACATCGGTCAATCGCAACTCCGTCATGTCCATTTTCTGAACGTCCTGCGATGTTGAAGCGGTCCAGGGAACCGGCACCATCATTGGCGCAGGGGCCGCTGCTTGTTGCGTCACCGTTGCATTGGCTCTGGGGGCCGTCTCCACAGTTTGGTGGCGGGGCATCTCGAAACGCTCAGATGACCTTGGCGCGGGATCACCCGGTACGCTGCGGAGGGCTGACGCGGGCGGTGCTGGTACCTGCGGTGTGCCTGTCTGTTGCGGGGTGGTCACGGCCGAAGCCTGCGACGCCGTCATTTCAGACGGGCGCATTCTGCTGATTGAGGCGTCAGTTTCCCCACCGCCCGTGACAGGCAAATGCACCGATTGGTTTACAAGCCGGTCAATGGTGTTTCGTGGTAAGACAGGCTGTGCCACGGGCACGTCATCTGGGGAAGGTGATTGGCGCAGCGGGGTGGCAGCAGCACTTGCATCGCGCGCGAGGTTCTCAGGCATGCGTGGATACTCCTGTGTGTTCGGCGTGATAGCTGCATCGAAGTGTTCCGCGACGGGATGGGCCGGGGGCATTGGTTGCGCTGTCGGGACTTTCGGATCAGGCAGTTCAGGCCCGTCCCTCGTCGACTGACCCCCCTTGGGCGCATCACGCCCCGAAGCGGCCTGTCTGATGTCGGAATTCACCTGTCCGCGCGGTGGATGCATCATCTGGGACACCTCTTGCAGTCCTGCGTGAGAGAAGCCTGTTGTGCTTGCGGCAGCCTCTGCCGGGGCATCATCCGTGGCGCCGTGCGCCGACGTCGCAGGTGCCAAGATTGGCGAATCAGACTGCCGTGCCCGCAGGACCTCATTGGCACTGCCATCAGGAGGCTCGAGCCGTCCGTCACTGGTTGGATGCGTTGCATCCGGTGTTTCAGGCTCTGTCTTTGCCTGTGGTGCGGGCCCATCCGGATCGCCATCTTGTGCGTCGCCCATGTCGGCTGTTTTCGGCGTATCGGCCTCAGGGGGGATGGTCAGCTCCGGTGTAGGCTGCTCATCAGCGATCAGCAAATCAAAGACGCTGTTGAAACTGGACGGTTCACCCTCAGGTGCTGCGCGGCCGGTTTCCTTGAGGCTGTGC
>CALAIJ010000285.1 GCA_937923365.1 uncultured Sulfitobacter sp. | reverse complement strand
TGTCTGTTGACGCCTGCGACGGGTTCGAACTGGATGTTGAGCGAACACAGAATACAGCCGGGCCGCTCGATCGCCAGATAGCGCCGATGATGCGTGCCCATCAGTTGGTTACGCCAACGGGTTTCAACAATTTCCTCGCCGTCTTCGGTTGGCGCGACCTTCCTGACTGCATTTTCAGGGAGCCCGTCACCCAGAATGGCGTGGCGCATCACCGGATCAAGCCAGAGGTCCATGACCTCGGCGGGGTTGCCGTTGAATATCCGGCGTTGCCGGACGGTGAAGACCCTTGCTTCGGTCGGGTCGGGCTTTGCGCGTTCAGGCATGGGGATGTCCTTCCAGCCGGGCCAGTTCGGCCTCAAGCCTTGCGTTTTCGGCTTCGAGGCGGCTGATCTCCGGCCCGATCAACGCGGTCATCTCGGCGGTGTCGAAACGCGGCGTGATGAATTGCGGACAGTTCCAGTCCCAAGCGGCGATGCGGATGGTCATGACCCGCTCGATACGGCCCTGCCCCTGCGTCTGCACCTGCGGCAGGATGTCCTGCGCATCTGCAGCATCAACCAAGGTGGCATGGCCTTGCAGTTTCAGCCGCGCTTTGCGGGCGTAGTCCATCGCAAAGACCGACACGCGGTTGTCCGTGGTCAGGTTGCCCTTGGTGATCAACTGACGGTTCCCGCGGTAATCCGCAAAGCCGATGGTAAAGGCATCCAACTGCTTGATGAACCCCGCAGGCCCACCGCGATGCTGGATATACGGCCAGCCCCCGCTGTTGACGGAGGCGAGATAGATCGACGTGCGGCTGGTCAGAAAGTCTGCCTCGTTCGCGCCCAAAGGCTCATCCTGCTTGGCATCATAGCGCGACGCAAAGTGGCCTTTGGCGCCGATGGCCGCCTGTTCGGCCTCGACTTCGTCGGTGAACATGATGTCCGCGTAGGAGGTCACTGGATCAACCTGTCTGCAACAGGATCTGTTTCCAGACCATGGCTTCGTCGTAGATGCAGTATTCGCGGCGCAGCTGCGGCTTACCGCCCACCAGCGCGCCGAATTCCGCGTGGCATATGCCCAGCACATAGACGTCCTTGCCCGTGGGCGTGCCAAAGCTGCCCCAGCCATCGTGCTTGCCCGTCAGCGACCAGCGTACCGCCGCGCGGGGCGGCATCAAAGGATCGTCGCGGCCGATGACATGATCGATCTTGAACTCGGCACTTGGGAAAGAGGCGCGCAGTCCCATCCAGAACGCGTCAACCGACCCGTGGCTGTGCCCGGTCAGACCACCGGGGTATTCGGTGACGACGGCGCGGTCGTATTCGGCTGGAATGACCGCCATGTCGGCCCCCATGATCCGTGTCAGAATGTCTGCGTATTTGGCACCCCATTCATTGTCATTGCCGCGCCCTTTGTAGGGGCCGGGCTGGTCGATGGCGGGCGTGAGCGGCTGCACGGCGTTCTCTGTCCCGCCTTCGCGCTGGATCAGGTCAGCGGCGTATTGCTTGGGGTCCCACCCCATCTGGCGCACGATCGCGCCTTGGTCGCGGATCAACCATTCATCGTTGATCTGGTTGTTGATCGCATGGCAGTCGGCCAAAATCCGGTAGACCAGTTTCTTGCCCGTGGCCGCCCCGTACATCCCGTCGTTCATATGCGTGGCGGTGGACAGCAGGCGGTGCGACGACAGCATGCCCTCCTCAGGCGTGCCGGACCAGATCACATCCTCGCCCAGCAGCGTGCGGTCGGGGAATTCTGCCAGCGTGGCCATGGTGGCCCCGATGACGGACTGATTGCCGATCACCACAGATCCGGGCGACCGGACGACGATGTCATAGGAATAATACTGGTGCAACGTGGCGATGCCGCGGTCTTCCCAGATCTCCTTGGTGATGCCGATGATGTAATCGGGGAAGTCGGCAAACTTGGGGTCAAAGCCTTTCATGAGGCAGGTCCTTCTGGCAAGCGGGCAGAGCCGCGAATGATCAGGGGCGCGTCCACGCAGACACGTCGCGCGGGCATATCGATGTCTTCGAGGCGGGTCATCAGAATGTCGACGGCCTTTGCGACCATGATATTGGCGCGTTGCCGCACGGTGGTCAGATCATAGCTGGCCCAAGCGGCAATCTGCACGTCGTCATAGCCCACGACAGATACCTCCCGTGGCACCGAAATGCCCAGCTCGAACCGCAGCACATCCATCACGGCAAATGCCATGTGATCGTTGGCAACAAAAACGGCTTCGGGCGGGTCATCGCGGTCGAACAT
Organism: uncultured Sulfitobacter sp.; assembly: GCA_937923365.1. GTDB lineage: Bacteria > Pseudomonadota > Alphaproteobacteria > Rhodobacterales > Rhodobacteraceae > Sulfitobacter. The sequence continues at coordinate 2,189 of CALAIJ010000285.1, read as the reverse complement.
CTCGCGGGCGGCCCCTTTGGCCTGCTCGAAATCAAAGTTGCCAACGCCCCGCGCGGCCAGTTTGATCCCGGCATCCATCAACCCTGCCTTGAACCCCGCCTCGCGGTCGATCTGGGTAGAGGCTCCCTCCCATCCTGCGATATGCCCGATGCGGCTGTGCCCGCCTGCGGCCAGAAACTCGGCCAGCTTACGGCCTCCGGCCATGTTGTCCGATGTGACGCTTGAGAGGCGATCATCAAACTGGTCGCGGTTGAACAGCACGATGGGAATGCCTGCATCCTCGCAGCGTGTGGTCAGATCATTGGACAACCCGACGGAGGCGACGATGATCCCGTCCACCTGATAGTCCAGCAACTCGTCGATAACGGTCTGGGTGGCGGCCTCGTCGTTGGAGGCCATGAAGACCAGCACGTGATAGCCACGCGCCTGCAGCGATTTGGAGAGTTTCTCGATCGCTTCGGGATAGAACTGGTTCTCCAGATAGGCCACGACCAGGCCGATGATGCGGCTTTGCCCCGTGATCAGCGACCGCGCCAGCACGTTGGGGCGATACCCCAATTCGCGCGCGACGCTGCGCACCTTGGCCGCAGTGGCCGGTGCCACGGAGGCGCCCGGCGTGAACACGCGGCTGACCGCGGATCGGCTGACGCCCGCCTTTTCGGCCACTTGGGTTGAGGTCACGCGTGCAGGCATCAGTCGGCTGTCCAACCTCCGTCGATCAGCATCGAGGTGCCTGTGACCATCGCACTGGCGTCAGAGGCCAGAAACAACGCGGCCCCCATGATGTCACTGACTTCGCCGACGCGCGGCAGCTTGATCTTGTCCATGATCCACGCCACCCGCTCGGGGTCGTTGAACGTAGGTTCCGTCAGCGGTGTGCGGATAAATGTGGGGCAGATGGTGTTGATGCGGATGCCCTGCTTGCCCCATTCGATGGCCATGGATTTGACCATCCCCTCCAGCGCGTGCTTGGAGGCACAATAGACCGCGCGGTCGATGCCGCCTACATGCCCCATCTGGCTGGAGATGTGGATGATCGAGCCACCCTTGCCCCCTGCGCGCATGCTATGGGCGGCGGCAACGGACAGAAAGTAGGCTGCGCGCAAATTGACGTTCATGACCGCGTCGAAATCCTCCGGCTTGGTTTCCAGCGCGGGTGAATGGCGGGCCAGCCCTGCGGCGTTTATCACGATATCAAAAGGCGCTTCCTGCACCAAAGCCGTTTTGACCGCGTCAAGGTCGGTGATGTCCAGCGGCAGGGTCTCTGCCGACCAGCCTTCGGTTTGCATTGCGGCCACGGCGCCCTGCAGGACATCCGCGCGGCGCGCGGCACAGACCACATGGGCACCTGCCTCGGCCAGTGCGACGGCGCAGCCCAGCCCGATCCCTGACGAGGCCCCCGTCACCAAAGCGCGCTTGCCCGTCAGATCAAAGCTGGGGGTGCGGGGAAGATCGGTCATAAGGCCACTCCTGTTTCAGTATCAAACCCTGTGCGGGCCTTGTTGAATTCACGCATGCGCGCCAGCACATCAACGCCGATCTGATCATACATATGCAACATGTCGACCAGTACCCAGTTCTCGCGAATAAGGCCGTTCTCGACCCGCCAGAAATCAAGGCTGCGCAGGGCAATCTTCTGGCCTGTGGGGGCGATGCCCAGCCAGCCGCTCTGGCTGATGGTCTGATACATATCCGGCCAGCCGGTGACGGCGGCAAAGTTGCGGTCGCCGAAGAAATGATAGGTGACCTCATCCTCGAACTGCCCACGGTCGGGCATGCCGTTGAGAAACGGGATCTGGTGCCACTTGCGAAAGCCTTCGATGCCCCGCCCCGTGCCGATGCCTGCAGGGCCGTACCACGACATGCGCGGATGCCAGAACCTTGGCATTTCCATAACCTCGGGGCCACCCTGCTTGGGATGCCGCTGCAGGCGCGCCAGCATATCGATAATATGCTGGCAGGTGGCCTGACCCTGATCGGCATCATAGGGTGCGGCCACGATCCCGTCATTACTGGCGGGCCCGGGCACATGCCATTCGCGGCCGAGGCTGGGCTGCATCGGCCATGCGCGCGCCTGCATCATGACCTCTGGAATGTCCCACAGGGCCTGCATCTCGATAATCTTGCCACCTTCCACGCGGTAGAACTCGTGAAAGCGCATGTGCACCATGTGCCCTGTGGGCGGAATA
>CALAIJ010000284.1 GCA_937923365.1 uncultured Sulfitobacter sp. | reverse complement strand
GCGAAGCGTCAAAGCCGTGGCATAGGCCGCGACGCCAAAAAACAGCGCCTGACCCAAAGGAAGAATCCCCGTCTTGCCCCAGAGATATCCGATGCCCTGAGCCGCGATGCCATAGATCAGATAAAGCCCGATCTGGTAGGCCATGAAATCTCCGAACATCTCGGGGATCAGTAACAACCCTGCCAACAGCAGACTAACGGGAGGAAGAACGGATGCCATCAGGCTTCAACCACAGGAATAAAATGGAAAGGGTGAGCACCGAGAGATACCCGTAAGTCTGGCTGGCCAATGCCCCGATCACCGATTGGGTGCCCGCAATCAGCGTGACACCAAGGCCCAAGCCCTCAAGGCTGCCCAGACCACCCACAACCAGCGCAAAAAACGATCGGATCAGATAGTCGATGCCCATCGTCGGCTCAATCCGGATGGTGGGGGCCAACAACAGCCCTGCCAGCCCCGCCGTGCAGCATCCAAAGACAAACGCCGCCGCCGATAGCCGCGCTGTGTTGATCCCCAGAGCCTCGGCAAGCGCGGGATTGCCGACCATCGCCTTGATCTGGGTGGCCACTTTTGAGCGTCGGACCCACCATGCCAAAGCGCCAAACCCAACACAGATCAGACCCACGACGGCGATGCGGTAGAGAGGGTATTGCGTGCCAAAAATGTCGACCGTGCCCGCAATGGGGACACGCACCGATTGATAGCCGCGTCCGAACATCAATTCGATGACTTCACGCAGCAGAATGGCAATGCCCCACGTCGCAAGCAGGCTGTCGAACATGCGGCCGTAAAGATGCCGGATAATCGTCCGCTCAAGCAGCAAGGCCACCAGCGCCACGGTTCCGATGCAAACTGGCACATGAAACCCCGCAGGCAACCCAAGGCTGGAGGTGATGACCGGCGCATAGGCTCCGATCATCACAAACTCTCCGTGTGCCATGTTCATGATCCGCAGCTTGCCGAAGACAATGGCAAGCCCCAGCGCAATCAGCGCCAGAGTGCTGACTTGCCAGATCAGATTGAGGATCAGAATGGTCACGGGATGCTGCCGCTTAGTTGGCGCAGGCTTCGGAGGAGGCAACGCTGCCAAAGGATGTGACAACCTCGAACGCACCGCTTGATCCATCCGCCAGATAGATGGTCTGCGCCATGTGACGACCGGTCAGCGTGTTGTCCCCGCGCGGTGTTGTCCATGTCAGCCCTTCTGCCGCCGCATCCATCGCCGCTACGTCAAGGCTGCCTGCTTTCTCAGCCAAGGCATCCAGCAACATCAGTCCTTCGTATGACGATTGACCCAATGTGTTAAGCGCCGGGGCGTCCGCCCCAAAAGCCGCTGCATATTCTGCCGCGAAGGATGCCGCCGCTTCCCCTTTGATCGTGGCAAAATAGCCGGATGTCGAAAACAACCGGTTGGTGTTGTCAGCGCCGATCCCTGCAAGGGTGTTTTCCTCGATCAACGTGCCAAGCCGGATGGCCTGATCGTCCATCCCGAAGCCCGCAAAGCTGACGTTGAACCCGACAGACCCGCCCCCCACAAGCGTAATCAAAACGGCATCCGCGCCGCTTTCCTTGATCCGCTGAAGCGAGCTGTCAAATTCGGCAACGGAGAAGGGCAAGTATTCTTCACCGACCACTGTGCCGCCCGCATCGGCAATGTACCCTTTTGCCAGCGCATTTGTGTCGCGTGGCCAGTTGTAGTCATGCCCGATGAGGTACCACTTTGACACCTCCTCGGCCTGCATCAGATAGGGGATCACGGGGGCCAGTTGCTGGCTTGGGGTCTCGCCTGTGACGTAAAGACCACTGGCACAGGCACCGCCCTCATAGACGGGGGTGTAGACGTAAGGCACTTCGCCATTGAAACGGCCCAGCAAGGCCTCGCGCACAGCGGAATCGTGCATCCCGACAAAGGCCTGCACGCCTTCCCCTTTCCACAGCCGCAGTGCCGCTTGTGCGGCTTGTGCAGGCGGGACGCCCACGTCCGCGAACACCAGTTCGATTTGCGCGCCGTTGATACCGCCACCCGCATTGATCTTTTGCGCAGCCAGTTCAGCAGCATTTCGCGTTGAGGGACCAAAAAGCCCCGCAGGACCGGAGTCAGGCACCAATACCCCGATTTTGATGTCGGCCAGAGCCGTGCCGCCCATCATCATGGCCGCAACAGAGGTGCTCGCCAAAAGGTGCCGTGTCTTATTGAACATGTGTCTTCTCCCTTGTTGGTTTCGGCGTCTACTGCGCCATTGCTTTTTCAGCAGCCAGCGCCAGCGCCAAAAGGGCGCGGTCCTGGCCGGGTAATGCGTCAAACTCGATCCCGACGGGCAAACCGGACGTGACGGGGCACGGCACCGAAATGCCGGGGGCGCCGATGTTGGAGCCAAGATCGGTGTTGCGGATATATGTGGGAAAGGTCGGAACCTGCGCGCCGTTCAGCTCAACCGTTTCGTCCTGCCCAATCGGCCGCGCGGTCAGCGGGGTGGTCGGGAAGACGATGGCGTTGAGGTGATTGTCCTCGAACACCTGCCCATAAATCCTTCGCATGGCTGGACGGTGCGTGTTCATCGCAGCGGTATAGGCGGCTTGCGGCACAGCCTCGGCCCCCATCTGGCTCCCAATCGCCCCTGCGACATCCGGCGATCCGATGCCTGCCACAAGGGTTTCAAAAGAGATATCCGGTGCGTGCTGCGCAAGATAGGCAGGCAAGTCACGCATCACTTCGTAAAGGACAACGGGAAAACCAAAGGCTTCGTTATGCGGCCAAAGTGGCTCAAAGCTGACCTCGACCAACCGCGCACCGGCCTTGGCCAGCACCGAGAGCTGCGTCTCGATTGCCGTTGCAACAGCCGGCTCAAGGTCGTCAAAGAACATCTGCCGCGGAACGCCAAGCGTCATCTGGGAAAGGTCCACGGCGACCACGTCAGATGTGTCCCCCTTCATGACACCGTCCATCAGGGCAATGTCGCGCACCGT
>CALAIJ010000283.1 GCA_937923365.1 uncultured Sulfitobacter sp. | reverse complement strand
ACGGGTGTTATCGACAGAGGAGTTTGCAAAGAACCCAGTATAGTTGTCCTCAGAAACGCTGGTCAGTTCAAAGCTGCGTACGACAAGGTTGTCGAAGCTGCCGTCATTGGCAAAGTCGGTCAGGAATACATCCCCGTTCTGAGTTTGGATGGCGGTGGCTAAAATGTCGACAAACGAGCCATCCTGAAGCTCAACCGTGACGTTGTAGACAATGGTAGAGTCGATGAATTGTGTGACAGGGCCAGCGCCTACATCGTAACTGACATCCTCGCCCGGGCTGGTGCCAAATTCATCGTCCGCGATGGACCCGCCATCGTCTGCATCGCTTACGGTTACGTTGACCAATGCCGGGAAATTGTAAGTGCCCAGCACCAAGCCGGAATTTTCAGACACTGTGTTCGTTTCGTCTGGGTCCATGTCCGCGAAGTTGCCTAAGAAAAACATGCCGCTGTTAAAGACTGCCACTGCGCTACCTCTTGCTTTGAAACGCGTCGAGATTAAGGGCGGGAGGTTAATGTCCGGCAGAGACGGGTCCGCAAACTGCCGATTGCACAAAAGACGGGATTTGTGCAGTCTGCGCCGAAACAAGCAAGGCCCACCCAATGAACCGTTACCCCCGAGATTTCACCGGATATGGTGCGACGCCACCTAACGCTCATTGGCCCGGTGGGGCACGGATCGCCGTGCAATTCGTGCTGAACTACGAAGAAGGTGGCGAGAATTGTCTGCTGCATGGCGATGCCGCGTCCGAGGCGTTTCTAAGCGAGATCGTTGGCGCGCAACCATGGGTCGGGCAACGCCATTGGAACATGGAAAGCATCTATGACTACGGTGCGCGCGCAGGGTTCTGGCGTCTGCATCGTTTGTTCACTGGGGCGCAGGTGCCCGTCACGGTCTACGGTGTCGCCTCTGCCCTTGCACGCGCGCCCGAACAGGTCGAAGCCATGCAAAGTGCGGGTTGGGAAATCGCCAGCCACGGGCTCAAGTGGATCGACTACCGCGACCATTCGGAAGAGGACGAGCGCGCGGATATGGCCGAGGCCATTCGGCTTCACACGGAAGTCACGGGTGCTGCGCCACGTGGTTGGTACTGCGGGCGTACTTCGGCCAATACGGTGGCACTTGCCGCCAACACAGGCGCGTTCGACTATATCTCTGATACTTACGACGATGACCTGCCGTATTGGGCCCGCATTGATGGGCGCGACCAGTTGATCATTCCCTATACGCTTGATTGCAACGACATGCGCTTTGCCACACTGCAGGGGTTCAACAGTGGCGATCAGTTCTATGCCTACCTGCGCGATACCTTTGATGCGCTTTATGGCGAAGGGGCAGCGGGCAGCGCCAAGATGATGTCCATCGGTTTGCATTGCCGTCTGATCGGACGGCCCGGACGGGTGCAGGCGCTGGCGCGGTTCCTTGACTACATCAAAGGGTTTGAGGGTGTCTGGACCCCGCGCCGCATTGAGATTGCCGATCACTGGCGCGCCTCGCATCCGCCTCATGGGCCACGGCTACGCCCGTGCAGTATGGACCGCGCAGAGTTTGTCGCGGCCTTTGGTGGCGTGTTCGAGCATTCTGCATGGATCGCCGAGCGTGCCTTCGAGTTGGAGTTGGGCCCCGCTCATGAAAGTGCGGCGGGCATGCATAGCGCATTGGCGCGGATGTTCCGTTCTGCCAGCCATGCGGAACGGTTGGGTGTCCTCAATGCCCACCCCGATCTCGCGGGCAAGCTGGCCGCCGCCAAGCGCCTGACGGCCGAAAGCACATCCGAGCAGGCCAGCGCCGGCCTCGATGCGCTCACCGATGCAGAGCGCGCGCAGTTCCAGCAGATGAATGCGGACTACGTCGCCAAGCACGGCTTCCCCTTCATCATTGCGGTCAAGGACCACGACAAGGCGGGCATCCTGCGCGCTTTCGACGCACGCATCGCCAACGATACCGATACCGAATTCGCCACGGCCTGCCGACAGGTCGAACGCATCGCGCGCTTGCGCTTGGAGGACATGTTTTGAGCTACGCTTTCCCCCCCGGCGGCTTGCCGGACCAATCGGTGAACCCCGAAGGCACGGCTGTCTTTACCCCCGCCTATGCGGTCATCCCCGCCGTGACCCAGCGCGACATCGTCACCAGCTTTCTGCCCGGCTGGAAGGGGATGCGCATGTGGGTGCTGGCGCGGCCTCTGTCCGGATTTGCGGAAACCTTCAGCCAGTACGCGGTCGAATTGTCGGCGGGTGGCGGCTCTGACGCGCCCGAGGACGATCCCGAAGCGCAGTCGATCCTTCTGGTCGCCTCTGGTGCGATCAAACTGAACATTGACGGTCAGGGCCATGTGCTGACCGAAGGGGGCTATGCCTATATCCCGCCTGACAGTGTCTGGACCGTCTGGAACGACGGGGATGCACCCGCGCAATTTCACTGGGTGCGCAAACGCTACACGGGCGCCGAAGGTGTTGATCTGCCGACCGCCTTCGTGACCTCCGACAGGGATGTCGCTCCGATCGAGATGCCTGATTGTGACGGTGTCTGGGCCACGACCCGCTTTGTGGAGCCAACCGATCTGCGTCACGATTGCCACGTCAATATCGTCACGTTCAAACCGGGCGGGCGCATCCCCTTTGCCGAGACCCATGTGATGGAACACGGGCTCTATGTGCTGGAAGGCACGGCTGAGTATCTTCTGAACAAGAATTGGGTGACCGTCGGGCCCGGCGACTTCATGTGGCTGCGTGCCTTTTGCCCACAGGCGTGTATTGCGACAGGCGACGGGCCGTTTCGCTATTTGCTCTATAAAGACGTGAACCGTCACATGCCGCTGTGACCCGCCAGATCAAGGTCGAGCCTTTGACGGCTGCGGCATTCGCCCCTTTCGGCGATGTGCTGGACACCTCTGGCGATGCGGACAAGATCATCAATGCAGGCCTCTGCGGGCGCTACCATGACCGCGCGGTGCTGGACTTTGGCCCCGAAGGACGCGCTGGCATCAGCATTTTTAACGCTGAGGCCCGCAGCCTGCCCTACACCCTTGACCTGCTGGAGCGGCATCCCGACGGCTCCCAAGCCTTTCTGCCGATGACCGCAGCGCCCTTTCTGGTGATCGTGGCGCCGGACGCAGGCGGTAGGCCGGGCACCCCTAAGGCGTTTCAGACGAACCCCTTGCAAGGCATCAACTTTCACCGTGGCACATGGCATGGCGTGCTGACGCCCCTGTCCGAACCGGGGGTCTTTGCGGTGGTGGATAGGATCGGCACGACACCAAATCTCGAAGAGATTTCTCTTGATCCACCCTATCTTGTGGTCCCATAAGGGCTTTAGCCTAAAAAATAGGCAAAAGATAAAAACAGGGACAGATCAATGACACAGACTTCCATGGGCGCCTACGGCGATCCCAACTCTACGCCCCCGCTGGCACAGGCCGTACCTTTGGGGCTGCAACACGTGCTGGCGATGTTCGCCTCCAACGTGACCCCTTCAATCATCGTGGCAGGTGCCGCCGGTCTGGCCTTTGGCGGGCCAGAGCAGGTCTATCTGATCCAGATGGCCATGCTGTTTGCGGGCATCGCGACATTGTTCCAGACGGTGGGTGTCGGCCCCATCGGCGCGCGGCTGCCCATTATGCAGGGCACCAGCTTTGCCTTTGTAGGCGTGCTGGCGGGCATTGCCGCCACAATGGGGCTGAGCGTCGCCCTATCGGCCTGCATCATTGGCGGTGCGATCCACTTTGTCTTGGGCGGGTTTATCAAACACCTGCGCTGGATGTTCCCGCCGCTGATCACCGGTTTGGTCATTCTGGCGATTGGTCTCTATCTGATCCCTGTTGCGATCAAATACGCGGCAGGCGGTGCGGCGCCCTTCCAGATGGAGGCGGAAAGCTTTGGCTCTCTCAAGCACTGGTCGGTGGCCCTGTCGGTTGTCATCGTGTCGCTGGTGCTGAAATTCTTCACACGCGGCATGCTCAGCAACTCCGCCATCCTGATCGGCCTGATCGTGGGCTACGTGGTTGCGTACTTCTCGGGCATGGTCAGCTTTGCGGCTGTGGGCAAGGCCAGCTGGTTCACCGCTGTCACGCCGCTGCCTTACGGGTTTGAATTCAACCTCGGCGCTGTGGTCGCGGTCACGCTGGTCTCCATCGTGTCGGCGATTGAGACCGTGGGCGACGCTGAGGCGACCACCAAAGCGGGCGCTGGGCGCTCGGCCACGGATGCTGAAATCTCGGGCGCCACCTATGCGGATGGTCTGGGTACTGCTGTCGCGGGCGTCTTTGGCGGCCTGCCCAACACCTCCTTCAGCCAGAACGTCGGCATCGTCGGAATGACCGGCATCATGAGCCGCCACGTGGTGACCATCGGCGCACTGGTGCTGATCGCCTGCGGCCTAGTCCCCAAGATCGGCGCCGTAATCGCATCCATGCCTCTGCCCGTCCTTGGCGGCGGCGTGATCGTGATGTTTGGCATGGTGGCTGCTGCGGGCCTCAACGTCTTGTCCGAGGTCAACATGAACCGCCGCAACATGGTGATCATCGCGGTCTCACTGGCGGCAGGCCTGGGTCTGAACCTTGTCCCAAGCGCTGTGCAGTACCTGCCGGGGGTGGTGAAAACATTGGCGACGTCCGCCGTGGCCCCAACCGCTCTGGTGGCGATTGTCCTCAACCTCGTGTTGCCGGACGAAATCTAACCTTTCGCATAGGTGCCGCGCCTGCGATAACGGGCGCGGCCTCTTCTTTTTCTGGCCTTAACTCTTCCCCGCCGGAGGCCCCCGTCGCCTCCGAGCGCAACGCCGGAGGGCGCATGCACGACCTCGCTGCCATTTCCTCTTGGATTGAATTCGCTGTCCGCTGGGTTCACGTGATTGTGGGCATCGCGTGGATTGGGTCGTCCTTTTACTTCATCGCGCTTGATCTGGGTCTGCACCGTGATCGCAATCTGGCAAGTGGCGCGGATGGTGAAGAATGGCAGGTCCACGGCGGCGGATTTTACCACATTCAGAAGTATCTGATTGCGCCGGATAACATGCCCGACGGGCTGGTCTGGTTCAAATGGGAAAGCTACTCGACGTGGCTGTCGGGCTTTGCCCTGCTGATCCTTGTCTACTATCTGGGGGCTGAATTCTACCTGATCGACCCTGCGGTGATGGACCTGACCACGTTTCAGGCGGTGCTGATCTCGGTTGGATCATTGGCCTTTGGCTGGGTGGCCTACGACCAAATTTGCAAAAGCAAATTCGGGGACGACAACACCCGCCTGATGCTGCTGCTTTACGTGATCCTCGTCGGCATGGCGTATTTCTACACCTCCGTCTTTTCGGGGCGCGCGGCTCTGCTGCATCTGGGCGCGTTCACGGCCACGATCATGAGCGCGAATGTGTTCTTCATCATCATGCCCAACCAGCGGATTGTGGTGGCCGACCTGCAAGCAGGCCGCACGCCCGATGCCAAATACGGCAAGATCGCCAAGCAGCGCAGCACGCATAACAACTACCTGACGCTGCCGGTTATCTTCATGATGCTCAGCAACCATTATCCGCTGGCCTTCGCGTCCGAGATGAACTGGCTGATCGCCTCTCTGGTGTTCCTGATGGGGGTCACGATCCGGCATTATTTCAACACCGTGCACATGCGCAAGGGCAACCCGATCTGGACGTGGCTGGTCACGGCGCTGTTGTTCGTCGCGGTGATGTGGCTGTCTACAGCGCCGATGTTCCGTGCAGCAGAACCCACAGAGGCCCAAGGCGCTGCGGTGCGGTTTGCCCAAGCTGACGGCTTTGACAAAGTGCATGATATTGTGCGGGGCCGTTGCTCCATGTGTCACGCGGCGGAGCCTGCCTGGGAAGGCATGCATTGGCCCCCTAAAGGCGTGCGCCTTGAGACCGAACACCAGATCGCCATGGCCGCGCGCGAGATCTATTTGCAGGCAGGTCTGACCCACGCCATGCCGCCTGCGAACCTGAGTTATATGCAGGACGGCGAGCGTGCGCAGATCGTGGCTTGGTATCTGGCCGCGACGAAGTGACGTCCTTGGTGGGCCAAAGCCCCACCATACAACGCGCACCCCGCCCGTAAGGTGCACATCTTGTGCACCACCCCTTGCGATTAGGGTTCAGAATCGCGCAGGCCCATGCTATCCCTAGCGCCATGGCCAGCCCCAACCCCAACATAAGCGATCTTCGCCCTGTCATTCGTCAACTGGACGAAGGCGCGATCAACCGCATTGCGGCGGGCGAAGTGGTCGAACGCCCTGCCTCCGCGGTCAAGGAACTGGTTGAAAACGCCATCGACGCTGGCGCACGCCGGATCACGGTGGAATATGCAGACGGCGGCAAAACCCTGATCCGCGTGACGGACGATGGCTGCGGTATGACGCCTGAGGATTTGACCCTCGCGCTGTCGCGCCATGCCACGTCAAAGATAGATGGCACGGACCTGCTGAACATCCACACCTTCGGCTTTCGGGGTGAGGCCTTGCCCTCCCTTGGCGCTGTGGGCCGCCTCACGATTACCAGCCGTGCTGCGGACCACAATGGGGCCGAGATCGCCGTCACAGGCGGCACCATGGGCGCGGTTAAACCTGCTGCCCTGAATGGCGGTACAATCGTTACTCTGCGGGACTTGTTCTATGCGACGCCTGCGCGCCTCAAGTTCCTGCGTACCGACCGCGCAGAGGCGCAAGCGATCGGCGATGTAGTCAAACGGCTGGCGATGGCCGAACCCTTTGTGCAGTTCACCCTGCGCGATGTCTCGGGCACAGGTGCTGGCCGCGATGTGTTTCGTGCCGCCGCCGAGCAGGGCGATCTTTTCGCCGCGCTGCACGGTCGCCTGCGTCAGGTTCTGGGCCGTGAGTTCGCCGAAAACGCGCTGGCCATTGATACCCAGCGGGAAGGGCTGCATCTGACAGGCTTTGCGGCCTTGCCCACGTATTCACGGGGCTCTGCAATCGCGCAATATCTGTTCGTCAATGGTCGCCCCGTCAAAGACAAGATGCTGATGGGCGCGCTGCGGGCGGCCTATTTTGATTTTCTCAGCCGTGACCGTCACCCTGCGGCAGCGCTCTTTATTGATTGCGACCCGACCCTTGTGGACGTGAACGTACATCCTGCCAAATCCGAAGTCCGCTTTCGCGAACCGGGCCTCGCTCGAGGTCTGATCGTGTCGGGCCTGCGCCATGCCCTGGCCGAGGCGGGGCACCGCGCTTCGACCACGGTGGCAGGGGCTACTTTGGGCGCGATGCAGCCGGAACCTGTTGGCGGGGCGCGGGTCTACCAGATGGACCGCCCGTCCTTGGGTGCGCGCACAGCGGCGTATCAGGGCCAGGCCCCGCAGCCCGGCTTTGCCGAGACCCAAGGCATGTGGGGCCGCGTCGATATTCCGGACGAAGACGTGGCGCAGGCCGCGGATGAGGCGCCTGATTATCCACTGGGTACTGCCCGGGGGCAGGTGCACGAAAATTACATCGTCGCGCAAACGGCCACAGGCATGGTGATCGTTGATCAACATGCCGCGCACGAACGGTTGGTCTACGAAAAGCTCAAACGTCAGATGGCCGAGAACGGCGTGGCCGCTCAGGCCTTGCTGATCCCCGAAATTGTCGAGCTTTCCTCCGAGGATTGCGCCCGCCTGCTTGAGATAGCACCCGAACTGGAAAAGCTGGGCCTTGGCATCGAGGCTTTTGGCGGCAGCGCCATTGCCTTGCGTGAGACTCCCGCCATTCTGGGAGAAGTTAATGGCCGTGCAATGTTGCTTGATATCCTTGACGAGTTGGCTGACCAGAACGACAGCAATCTGGTGCAGGCCAAGATCGAAGCCATCCTGAGCCGCGTGGCCTGTCATGGCTCCATCCGGTCGGGCCGTCGCATGCGCGCCGAGGAAATGAATGCCCTGCTGCGCGAGATGGAGGCCACGCCCCATTCCGGCCAGTGCAATCACGGGCGGCCCACCTATGTCGAACTCAAGCTCGCCGATATTGAGCGGCTCTTCGGGCGCACATGATCGAGATTGCAGGCGCCTCTTACGCGTATGACGACCCGCGTGTGATTGCAGCCCTTGTCGCGGCAGCAGTCCTGCTGCTGGTGCTGGTATTGCTGATCATGGCCGTGCGTGCGGCAGGCCGTTCGGCACGGATGGCCGCCCCGCTGGGACAGCAGCTGCAGATTTTGGGCGGGCATGTGCAGCAGTTGGGTGCCTCGCAATCGCAACTGCAGGGCTCCGTGCAGACCGTATCAGAGACGCAGGCCCACGCGCAGACACAGATGATCGCCACCGTGGAGGCACGGCTGAATGCCGTCCAGATGCAGATGCAGGAAAAGCTGGCCGACAATGCCGCACGGTCCGCCCGCGCCATGGCCGAGATGCAGGAACGCATGGCGACCACATTGCACGGGTCTTCCAAGCAGACCACAACCAGCCTCACGCAATTGCAGGAACGGCTGGCCGCCATCGACCGCGCGCAGGACAATATCACCAAGCTGAGCGACGATGTGCTGAGCCTTCAGGACATCCTCAGCAACAAGCAGCGGCGCGGCATGTTCGGTGAGATCCAGCTGAACGATATCGTCTCAAAGGCGCTGCCCGCCAACAGCTATACGTTGCAAGGCGTGCTTTCCAACGGCAAGCGGCCCGATTGCCTGATCCATCTGCCCAATCCGCCCGGACCCATCGTGATCGACGCCAAGTTCCCGCTTGAGGCCTTTGAAGAGCTTGCTGCCAGCGAAGGCAAGGATGCCCAGCTGCGCGCGCTCAAGGTGTTCGGGGCGGCGGTCAAAGTGCATATCAACGCCATCTCCGAGAAGTATATCATCGATGGAGAAACTGCCGACGGCGCGCTGATGTTCCTGCCCTCGGAGGCGGTCTATGCAGAGCTGCATGCGCGCCTGCCCGATATCGTCCGTTACGGTTTTGACCAGCGTGTCTGGATCGTGTCGCCCACCACCTGCATGGCCACGCTCAACACGATGCGCGCCATTCTCAAGGATGCACGGATGCGCGAGCAGGCAGGCGCCATCCGCAAGGAATTGGGCATGTTGCACGGAGATGTCGAGCGGTTGGTCACGCGGGTCGGCAGGTTGGATACGCACTTCAACCAAGCGCGCAAGGATGTGGACGACATCATGATCAGCGCCGAGAAGTCGGCCAAACGGGCTGGCCGTTTGCACAATTTTGACTTCGAGGAACTGGCAAAAGACGGGGCAGAGACCACAGTTGTACCACTTGCCAAGCCGGACGTTTGATCCCAAGGCGCGCTGGCGCGCATTCCGTTCCATTTGGGCGCGCAGGCCACCCTGCTGCGGTCCGCAATAGGCCAAAGGGAAAGACGCGGGGGGCAAGCACCGCAAGCTGACCTCCTCAGCGATGTGGCAGATCAGATACCAATGATGCGTTGCAGGACACGCGGCAGCCAGGCGGTGAACCGCAAGGGGGCATCCGTCACGACCAGACAGATACAATCCGCACCTTTGCTGGCCACAGGGGTGTGGGTCACAGCCGCATCGGCCACATCAATATCACCGCGCGCGAAGTGGCCATCGGCATCGTCAAAGGCGCCTTGCAGAACAAGGGTCATTTCGGTGCCATTGTGCGTATGGTCCGGCATCGCAGCGCCTTCCGGGATCATCAGCAAGCGGGCCGTCGCGGCGCTGGAGGTGGGTAAAACCGCTTGCTTGACGCCCATGCCCATAGCGCGCCATTTGACCGATGCCAGATCGCCGCCGACATAGTCTTGTAATGCGGCAGGGAAAACGCCGCCCTGCGTTGTGGGTGTGGGCGCGCGCGTATCGTCCAGGCGGCGCAACGCGGTCTCAAGGCTGGTCGGGGCCATCGAACTGTCATTTGCTTCGTTCAACAAAGCGCCTCCTAAGGCGTCATAGCTTTCTACGCCCGCACGACACGCGTCGCAAAGCGACACATGTGCGGCCACGATCAGGTTGAACGCTTCAGGCAATGTGCCCGCAGAATAGCCCAGCAAGGTCGCGTCGGGCAGGTGGTGTTTGATGGTCATGTTACTCACTTCATTGCGTGGCGCAGGCGGTCCAGCGCCAGACGGAGACGGGATTTGATCGTGCCAAGCGGCAGACCGGTTATCTTGGCGATCTCGGACTGGGAAAGGTCTTTGAAATAGGCCTTCTCAATCAGGTCGCGTTGCGGGGCGGGCAAGGCGGCCATCGCCACCGACAGGGAGGCGGTTTCCTGTTGCAACGCAAGGACATCCGCCTGATCGGGTTCAGGGGCAGGGCCCCACGTCAGATCATCGGGTTCGGGCCTGCGCTGGCGGCGCAACATATCGATGCGGCGGTTGCGCGCGATCGTGAAAATCCACGTCGCCACGGAGGCGCGGGCGGGGTCGAATTGAGCGGCCTTGTGCCACAAAGTGGTCATCACGTCCTGTGCGCATTCCTCGGCCAAAGGGGCGTCCGCGCCCGAGTTTATGAGGAACCCTTTGATGCGTGGCGCAAAGTGGGTGAACAGGGCGGCAAACGCGGTTTTGTCCCGCTGGTCACGCACCCGCACCATCAAAGCGACCCAATTTGTGTCATTCTCGTTGGTGTCTTGCACGGTGGGCGTATCCTCGGCCTTGGGGAAATCGCGCAGGATCAGGCCCCGGTTTATCGGCGGAGCTAAAGACGGGTTGCGCATTCTCTGTGGCGTTTGAGGAGCTAGCATGATCTTAATACGAAGCAAGCAAGCCATTGGATCAAAATTAAAAGCAACTTTTTTACGTCTGGTTTCGTGGCTCCGGCGTACTACCTTTCCGAAACGCCGAAACGAACAGGACCCGTACCCAGTATGCCATTTGAAGCATCCCCTCAAAGCCCTCAGGGGCGAGGCCATTTGAACTCTCGAAAAATTGCCGTTATCGGCGCTGGTATTTCTGGGATGGGGGCGGCGCATATGCTGGCCCCGCAGAACCATGTTACCCTGTTCGAAGCAGGCAGCCGCTTGGGCGGCCATGCGCGGACCATTGTGGCCGGCAAGAACGGCGATCAGCCTGTCGATACGGGCTTTATCGTGTTCAACTACGCCAATTATCCCCATCTGGCCGCGCTCTTTGACCAGTTGCAAGTCCCCGTAGTCAAATCCAACATGAGCTTTGGTGCCTCCATCGACGGGGGCAAGCTGGAATATGCCTTGCACGGGGCCGACGCCTTTTTTGCCCAGCGGCGCAATGCGGTGAACCCTGCGTTCCTGCGGATGCTGCGCGACATCTTCAGGTTCAACAAATACGCGCTGCGGGTTGCCCGCGACAAAAGCCTCAGCATCGGGGACTTTCTGGACCAGATGCGCATGGGGCGCTATTTCCGCGAATATTATCTGGCACCGTTCTCGGGCGCGATCTGGTCCACGCCCAAAGAGAAGATCCTCGACTTTCCCGCCTATGCGATGGTCGATTTCTTTAACAACCACGGGCTGCTGGGGTATGCGGGCCAGCATCAGTGGTACACGGTTGACGGCGGTTCCATCCAATATGTCACGCGGCTGGAAGCGGCGATGCG
>CALAIJ010000282.1 GCA_937923365.1 uncultured Sulfitobacter sp. | reverse complement strand
CGGGTGTGGACACAATTCTGGGTCCTGAAATGCGCTCGACCGGCGAAGTGATGGGCTGGGATCGCGACTTCCCCCGCGCCTTCCTGAAGGCACAGATGGGCGCGGGCACGATGCTGCCCTCCGAAGGCTGCGCGTTCTTGTCGATCAAGGATATGGACAAGACGGCGGATATGCTGTCCTGCGCTGAAATCCTTCTGGCCCAAGGCTTTACCCTTGTGGCAACCCGCGGCACGGCGGCTTGGCTGAACGAGAACGGCCATACCTGCGGCGTGGTGAACAAGGTCTACGAGGGCCGCCCCGACGTGACAGACATGATGAAGGACGGCGGCGTGCAACTGGTGATGAACACCACCGAAGGCGCCCAGGCAGTGGAGGACAGCAAGTCCATCCGCTCCATCGCCCTCTACGACAAGATCCCGTACTACACGACGGCAGCCGCAAGCTACGCGGCCGCACTGGCGATCAAAGCGCAGGCGGAGGACGAGATTGGCGTGAAGTCGCTTCAGGGGTGAGTGCCACCAATGCCTGTGTGTGGGCCGTGCCAGCCCTCGCAGGTTTCGACTAATCTGGACACAGATGAAAGCTGGTGATTCTGAGCCAACTCCCTCACCCCCGCCGCGTCCGGAATTCCGGCGGGAACCTCGCGTTCAGTATCTCTTCGCGCGCGTCCGTGTCGCCTACCTCGGGCCGCCTTGCCACATCCGCAGTGCCGAACCCATGGCCCTCCGTCTCCGGCCCTTCAATCACGCCCGCAAGCCGCCCGTGCATCCACGCGGCCAGCACGTCGTTCATCCGCTCTTGGTAGCCCTTCCCGAAACTGCGGAAAAACTTCACCACGTCGTCTTCAAGCCGCAGGGTCAGCCGCGTCTTGGTGCGGCGGGGCCGTTCCCGCGCGATCTCGTTCCAGGCAGGTGGCACGCGTTTGTCGTCCAGCACCTTTTGGTGCAGGTCCCATTCGATCTGCATCATCAGATCGCAAAAGTAATTCATATGGGCGCGTTTGGTCGGACCGCGTGGGGGCATCACAGACTCCTTGATCTCGTGGCACTTTTACGAAACCTTCGTTAAAAGACTGCATGACCACCGTACGCACAGCACGTGCACGTCCGGTGTACATCGTGTGACAATTTACGAAGCTTTAGTTTTTTGAGTTATCCACGTGAAATACGGCGCCCAAGCCATTGGCAATAAAGAGAGAACAGACATGTACACACCCGCCATTACCGGCACCGGCGTTTTCACCCCGTCGCAGGTCATCACGAACGCCGAACTGGTCGCCGCTTTCAACGCCTACGTGGATATCTTCAACGCAGATAACGCCGCGGCAATCGACGCCGGAGAGATCGAAGCCAAAGCCCCGTCCTCGGAAGAGTTCATTTTGAAAGCTTCGGGGATTGAGCAGCGTTATGTCATTGATAAAGAGGGGATTCTGGACCCGCACGTGATGCACCCCCTGCTGCGGCAGCGCGCGGATGACGAGCCCTCCCTGATGGCCGAGATGGCCTTGGACGCGGCGCAAAAAGCGCTCGCACAGGCCGGCAAGACCGCAGCGGATGTAGACGCGGTGATTTGTGCCGCCTCGAACCTTGAACGGGCCTATCCAGCCGTTGCAATCGAGATCCAGGATCTGTTGCAAATCAATGGCTTCGCCTTCGACATGAATGTTGCCTGCAGCTCTGCCACCTTTGGCATTCAGGCAGCAGCGGACATGATCCGCTCAGGCTCCATCCGGTCATGTCTCGTGGTGAACCCCGAGATTTGCTCTGCACATCTGGAATGGCGCGACCGGGACTGCCATTTCATCTTTGGCGATGTGGCCACCGCGACGCTGATTGAGCGGTCAGAGGATGCGGCAGGCAGCTATTTTGAAGTCAAATCAATCTCCTGCGCGACGGAGTTCAGCAACAACATTCGCAACAACAACGGGTTCTTGCGCAGATCACGACCCGACGGCGTGGCGGATCGCCGCGATATGCAATTCATGCAAAACGGGCGCAAAGTATTCAAGGAAGTCCTGCCCATGGTCGCGGACCACATCGCCGCACACCTGGAAAGGAACGACGTGCAAGCCTCTGATCTGAAACGTCTTTGGCTGCATCAAGCAAACAAGTCGATGAACGATTTCATTGGCCGCAAAGTCCTTGGCCGCACACCCGAAGCGGGCGAGCAACCCAATATCCTGCAAGATTACGCCAACACATCTTCTGCGGGCTCAATCATCGCATTCTCCAAACATTCCGAGGATATGAGCGACGGCGACACAGGCCTGATCTGCTCGTTCGGGGCGGGCTATTCCGTGGGATCGGTGATCGTGCAAAAGCGCGCTTAATCGGATTTTAACGAAACCCGTTTATGAACATCCTCAGCGGTTTCAAGCCGCTCGGAATAGCGGTCCACCAGCATGTCAGCGCGCCCCCGCACCATCCACGTAAACCGCGTCAGTTCTTCCATGACGTCAACAATGCGGGCATAGAACGGGCCCTCTGGCAAACGACCGGCACTGTCAAATTCCAGCCACGCCTTGGGGATGCTGGATTGGTTCGGGATTGTCACCATCCGCATCCAGCGCCCCAGAATGCGCATCTGGTTCACCGCGTTAAACGATTGCGACCCGCCGGAGACCTGCATGACGGCAAGCGTTTTGCCTTGCGTGGGGCGCACCCCGCCCATCAGGGACAGCGGCAACCAGTCAATCTGCGCTTTCATGATGGCGGTCATCGCTCCGTGGCGCTCTGGCGAAGACCAGACCATTCCTTCGGACCAGACGGCCAGGTCGCGTAATTCGGCGACTTTGGGGTGATCGGGCTCAACACTATCGGGCAACGGCAGGCCGGAGGGGTCGAACATCCGCGTCTCACAGCCCAGATGACGCAGGATGCGCGCGGCCTCTTCTGCCGCCTTGCGCGAATAGCTTTCCGCACGGACGGAACCATAGAGCAACAGAATGCGCGGCGGATGACCAGAATCATCAGCCGCCTTGAGTGCATCAATATCGATCGGGGGCAGAACATCCGCCTGCAATGCAGGCAAAGCGTCGTCAGACACTCTCGTCCTCAAGGTTCAGTTTCATGTCGATCAAAACCTGTTGCAGCATCGTGGTCTCGCGCAGCAAACGCT
>CALAIJ010000281.1 GCA_937923365.1 uncultured Sulfitobacter sp. | reverse complement strand
CTTCGGCAACGACGGCAACGACACTCTGCTGGGTGGCCGTGGTATGGACCTTGTCAACGGTGGCGCGGACGACGACGTCATCTTTGGCGGCATCCTTCGCGGTGTGCCATTGGAGCAGGAAGAATTGCTGTCCCTCGCGGGCGGTGAATCCCTTGCCGACGTGCTCAGCACCAGCGGGCTCGACATCGACTTGCGTGAAGATGACCGTATGGACACCCTGCGCGGCAACACTGGCGATGACATCCTGTTTGTGGGCAACGGCGACGACGCTGCCGGCGGAAGAGGCAGCGATACGTTCCACCTGCTGCTGGACGATGACAACACCGATATGGGTCCAGCCCAGATCAACGACTACAACAGCTCGGAAGACACCATCAACGTGGTCTTTGACGCGCCGCTCAGCGTTGATGATATCGTCATCGAAGCAGACGGTAACGATGCAATCGTTCTGGTCAACGGTGATCAACTGGCCGTCGTCAAAGGCGCTGCAACCACGCTGACAGCCGCTGACATCTCTGTGCTGACAGAAGACTCGGTGGTCTCCGCGCTTGATCCGAACGCGTTAGTGACAGTCTCCTGACTTAGCTGATCGGGCCGCACTGCATAGCAGGAGCGGCCCTTTCTTCATCCGTTGTTCCGTCAAGTTTCGAGTAGGTCGTCATGGCAACCAATCGCCCCCCCACCGCAACCGAATGGATGGACGCCAAAAGCCTCCTTCCCTGCGTGAAAAGCTCAGAACCCGGTCTGCAGGGCGCATTGGTGCCCGACAGCCAACAAGAAAACGATCACATCGCGGTCGTCTATGACAAGGGGGACACCCCGCCCGAGATCACCATCCAGCAAGTGTCAGGCTCCGTACACACGGTTTGCGCCAACGGGGTTGCGGTCGCCGTTGTTGCCCGCGCCTCCGGGCCCGCACCTACGGTCGACGAAGTTCTGCTGGTTGAGCGGTATCTTTGACCCCAATGGGGGCGACCGACGGCTTCTGGGTGAACACGTCCCGCCAGCATGGCAGGATCACACCTTTCGCAACCAAATCCCCTAAGTGTGTCTAACGGCCTTCGTAGGTCGGTTTGCGCTTTTCGGTAAAGGCCAGCACGCCTTCTTTGAAATCCCGCGATTTGCCGCATTTGCCCTGTTCCTGAGCCTCAAGCGTCAGCTGGTCTTCCAGCGAATTGTTCCAAGAGCCGCGGATCACTTCCTTGGCGGCGCGGTAGGCCGCGGTCGGGCCATTGGCCAGATGTGCCGCCTTTTCCCGCCAGTGCGCGTCAAAATCTGCGTCCGCCACGGCCTGCCAGATCATCCCCCAGTCGTCCGCCTGTCGCGCGCTGATCTTGTCGGCAAAAAGGGCCGCACCCATCGCCTTTGCCGTGCCCATCGTGCGGGGTAGGACGTAGGTGCCGCCTGCATCGGGGATCAGGCCAATGCGGGCGAAAGCTTGCATGAAGTAGGCGCTCTCGGCCGCAAAGACCACGTCGCAGGCCAGCGCCAGATTGGCACCCGCCCCCGCTGCCGCACCGTTCACGGCGGCCACGGTCGGCACCGGGCAGTCGACGATCGCGCGCAGCATGGGCTGATATTCGTCGCGCAGGGTCCGCTCCAGATCGACGCTGGCTGCTGTGGCACGGTCCCCCAGATCCTGGCCAGAGCAGAAGGCGCGCCCTGCCCCCGTCAGAACAACCACACGGCCCTCTTTGCCGCCTGTGGTCACCGCATGGGCAATCTCGGCGCGCATCTGGGTGGTGAGGGCGTTCATCTTGTCCGCACGGTTCATCGTGATGAGTGCGACACCGTCTGTCAGTGTGTAGGTGATGGTCTGGTAGTCCATGGAACACGGTCCCTTTTGCAACTGGTTGGCTCAAGACATAACAAACTGACGCCCACGGGCCAGCAAAACCGTCAGTCCTTGAGAATATCGTCAAGGCGCGCTTGTTCGGCGTCCGACAAGGGCACATCGCCCGCAGCGGTCTGTCCTGCACGCCCCCGCAGATAGACAAGGCCCATGCCGCCCGCCAGCAGCAGCATCAACGGCCCCGCGCCCCAAAGCAGCCAGTTGGCCCCGCGCATATCGGGGTTCAACAACACGTATTCGCCGTAACGTTCCACAATGTAGTCGACAGCCTCTTGGTTGGTGTCACCCGCCACAAGCCGTTCACGCAGCAAGATGCGCAGATCGCGCGCAAGGCTGGCGTCGCTTTCGTCGATGCTTTCGTTACGGCAGACAAGACAGCGCAACCCTTTGGAGACCTCGCGCGCACGCGCCTCCAGCGCGGGATCGTCCAGGACCTCATCCGGTTGCACCGCCCAAAGCGGGCTGGCCAGCAGGAGCACAATCAGCGCCAGACGTTTCATTCTGCGGGCACCGTCTCGCGGTGGGATTTGGCCGCACCGGCAGCCACGCGAAAGCGTCGGTCCGTCAGGCTCAGCAAACCGCCCAGGGCCATCAGCGCACAGCCTATCCAGACCCAGTTGGTCATGGGTTTGATATAGGTCCGTACCACCCAGCCGCCGCCTTGCTGCGCATCACCGATCACCACATAGACGTCGCGCGCCAAATTGTAGTCAATCGCCGCCTCTGTCGTTGGCATTTGGGCCACCGGATAGAACCGCTTTTCGGGGCGCAGTTCGGACAGCACACGGCCATCGCGGGCCAGCGTGATATCGGCCATGGAGGACAGATAGTTCGGCCCCCGCACCTCTTGCACGCCATTCAGCGTCAGCGTGTAGGCGCCCACATCAAAGGGCTCGTTCACCTGAGCCACGCGGATGTCATCCATCGCCCAGCCCGTCAGGCCCGCCACGCCCGCCATTGTCACGCCAAGACCCGCATGCGCCGTGGCCTTACCCCAATCGGCACGCGGCAGACGCATGAGGCGCCCCAGATTGCCACGCGACCTTTGGATCAGTTCAACAATCACGCCCATAATCAGCCATGCACCAAGGAACATGCCCATTGGGCCAATCAGGCTTTGCCCTGTTTGCATCGCATAGGCCAAGCCACCGATGGCAAGGGCCAGCACAAACACATAGCGGAGCGGCCGCATGGCTTTCAGCACACCGCCCCGTTTCCACGGGATCGTGGAGCCTATGGGCAGGATCAGCCCAAGCGCCACCATGAAGGGGGTGAAGGCCGCGTTGAAGAAAGGCGGGCCAACGCTGAGCTTGCGGTCAAAGAACATCTCGGCCACCAGCGGCCACATGGTGCCTACAAAGACCACAAAGCAGGCCACGGCCAGCAGCAGGTTGTTGACCACCAGCGCGCTTTCGCGACTGACCATGCCAAAGACGCCGCGTGCCTCCATCGCACCTGCGCGCAGGGTAAAGAGGATCAGCGCCCCGCCCATAAAGAACGCAAGGATCATCAAGATCCAGACGCCCCGCTCGGGGTCGTTGGCAAAGGCATGCACTGACGTCAGCAAGCCGGAGCGCACAATGAACGTGCCAATCAGGGAGAACCCAAAGGCAAGGATCGCCAGCAGGATTGTCCAGCTTTTCAGGCTTTCGCGTTTCTCCACAACGATCGCGGAATGCAGCAATGCGGCGGCCAAAAGCCATGGCATGAAGGAGGCGTTCTCGACAGGGTCCCAGAACCAGAAACCGCCCCAGCCGAGTTCGTAGTAGGCCCACCATGACCCCAGCGCGATGCCGATGGTCAGGAACACCCAGGCGGCCAAGGTCCATGGACGTACCCAACGGCCCCAAGCCGCGTCAACGCGCCCCTCGATCAGGGCGGCCACGGCAAAGCTGAACGTCATGCTCAGGCCAACATAGCCGAGGTACAAAAACGGCGGATGAAACGCGAGACCCGGATCCTGCAACAACGGGTTCAGATCGCGCCCGTCAAACGGTGGCGTCGCCAGCCGCGTAAACGGGTTGGACGTGAAGATGATGAAGGCAAAGAAGGCGACCGCGATGGCTGATTGTACGCTCAGAACCCGTGCCCGCAGGGTTGGCGGCAGGCCGCCACCGAACCACGCGGCCATCGCCCCGAAAAGCGTGACGATCAGCACCCAAAGCAGCATGGACCCTTCGTGATTGCCCCAGGTGCCACTGATCTTGTAAAGCATCGGCTTGGCCGAATGGCTGTTGGACACCACCAACTGCAGTGAAAAGTCTGAGACGAT
Organism: uncultured Sulfitobacter sp.; assembly: GCA_937923365.1. GTDB lineage: Bacteria > Pseudomonadota > Alphaproteobacteria > Rhodobacterales > Rhodobacteraceae > Sulfitobacter. Next base: position 10,156 of record CALAIJ010000281.1, on the reverse strand, counting down.
AAAGGCCCACATCAGCGCGCCGAATGACAGCGCCGTGAGGGCAAATTGCGCCCCTGCCGCAGGCTCTGCCACAGCCATCCAGCCGGGCCAGCGTTTGTGGGCCCCGATCAGCGGCACAATGGTCTGCACAAGGGCCACACCAAAGGCGAGCAACAGGGCGAAATGTCCAAGTTCGGTAATCATGAGGCAGAGTATAGGGCGCAGGCGCGCCCCTTGCCATGGCTTATCGGCCCCCTTTTGCGCGGCTACCCTGCGGCGCGTCGCCACGCCTCGAGTGCGGGATTGTCGCTGGGCTCAAGGGAGGCTGCGGTCAGGCGGGCATCATTGCCGGTCTGCGCCACTTTGGGCGTATCACTGCGCAGGTCCCGGATGGTTTTGATGTTCTCCAGCACCTTCGGCACATGCGCCATGGTGCCCACGATCTGACGCTGGAATTCCTGAGCTTTTACCTGATGGCGCGCGCCAAAATAGAAGGACACGATGACCCCCAGCAACCACCAAAGCGGTTCCGGCACCAGCGCAATCCCTTGCATACGCTCGGAAAACCACAGCGGGTTAACCATGGCCGTGATGAACAACCCCAATGTGCCAAGGGCCAGCATCGGGCGCGGCAAACGGTTCACACCATCCATGAAGCGGTCAAAGCCGCCCCGCCGTTCCACTGCAAATTCGGCCCCGTATTGAGCCATTGCCTGACCTTGCGCATGGGATGCGCGCACGGAGGCCCCTTCCGCGTTCTCACGAAAAATCTCGACCGTGTCGCGGACCACATTGCGTTCGCTGCCAAACAGCAACCCGAAGACTTTACCAATCAACCCCATGCCGACGTCCTTTGCTGAAATGCCTGTTTATCCATATGGTAATGCGGCGAGATGAACTCCTCAGCGCGGCGAATCCATCCGCCTTTGCCGCCTGCCCGCGTCCGTGCATACTTGCGGCTGGCGGTCCGGCGATCGGCCAGACGGAAGTAGTAGTTGCGCCGTGCGACACCGTAGGCGTCCACAAAGGCTTCGGGGGCTTTGGCCATCGCATGGCGCACAGCCCCCAGACTTTGCGGCCCCAAGGCACCATCCACGACAACGTTGCGGTAGCCCATCTCGCGCAGCAGCCGTTGCAGGATTTTCACCGCATTGCCGCCCGCATTGACGTACATGTCAAAAACGCTTGGTTGCAACGCTGTGGGCAGCTCTGCGATCAGCGGGCGCTCGAAGTAGTGTTCGATAAAGATATCAACGGCTTGCGCGCGGGTCAGCTTGCGTACATCCGCAGGCGTGACCTGCCCGTCCCTGTTCAAATCCAGCCCCAGACGCCGCATCGTGTGGATGGTGACGCCAAAATTCGTGGCCCCGCCCGGATCGTCGGGGTCGTTCACATAGCCCCCTTCGCGGGCCACAATAGCTGTCGCAATTTCTCTGACTGTCTGCATGTCGCTCTCCGTCCCAATGTGGGGCAGATTGGCGCAGAAAATGGTTAACGGGTTGCGGGACCACCGAACGGTGTCAGCTGTCGGGCTCTTGATACACGCCTTGGGCTTTCAAAGCATCCACGACCTCTTTGGGCATGTATGTCTCATCATGTTTGGCAAGGATTTCAGTGGCTTCAAAGACACCGTCGATGTAGCGGCCCTGCCCGACCATGCCTTGGTTTTCCTCGAATAGATCAGGCAACACCCCGGCGTAGGTCACGGGCACGGAGGCACCCCCATCGGTCACATTGAACCGGATCGTCTGGCCCTCTCCACGCTTCAGCGAGCCTTCCTCGACCAGCCCGCCAATGCGGAAAACCTCGTTTGGCGCCGGTGGCTCTGCCATGATCTGCGACGGCGCACGAAAGAAGTTGATCCCGTCCCGCATGGCGTAGCCGATCAGCGCGGTGGAGGCCACAAGCGCCACGATTGCCACCGCAATAATCTGGATACGTCTTTGTTTCTTGAGACTTTTCATCCGGTGCAGCCCTCTTGGTTACGGAAACAGCGGGGCCATCATCAGCCCGTCGGTCTCTGGTAGACCTAGCATCAGATTGGCATTCTGCAATGCCTGCCCGCTTGATCCTTTCGTGAGGTTATCAAGTGCCGCTACAACAATGGCGCGCCCTTCAAGGCGATCACCCGAGACGCCAACATGACAAAAGTTGGAGCCGCGAATATGCCGCGTACTGGGGGCTTCACCGAAGGGCAGCACCTCAATAAACGGTTCATCCGCGTAGGCTTTTTGCAGTGCATTATGAATGGCTTGCGCGTCACCTTTCACGTAGCACGTCGCAAGGATACCGCGATTGGCAGGTACCAGATGTGGCGTGAACTGTACGTGAACAGGCCGTCCTGCGATCTTGGAGAACTCCTGGTCGAACTCGCCCAGATGCCGGTGCGTTCCGCCCAAGGCATAAGCGTGATAGCCTTCTGACAACTCAGCGTGCAGCAGATTTTCCTTCAACGCCCGCCCTGCACCCGACACGGCGCATTTGAGGTCCAGAATGATGTCATCAAGGTCGATCAGCCCCTGCGCGATCAAGGGTCTGAGGGCGAATTGCCCTGTCGCTGCGTTACACCCGGTGCCCGCCACCAGACGGGCGGCGCGGATGTCCTCACGGTAGAATTCCGTCAGACCGTAGACCGCCTCCTTTTGCGTCTCAACTGCCGCGTGGGGGTTGCCGTACCAATCGGCATAGGCTTGCGGGTCGCGCAGGCGAAAATCAGCAGACAGATCTACGATTTTCAGCGTTTTCGGCAGTTTGGAGATCACCTCCTGAGAGGTCTTGTGCGGCAGCGCGCAAAAGCACAAGTCAATGCCGGAGAAATCGATCTCCTCCATCGTGACCAGATCAGGCAGGTCCAGATGGCGCAGGTGCGGGAAAACGCTGGCCAGCGGTTGGCCCGCTTTCGAATTGCCCCCCAAAGCCTTGATATTCATGGAAGGATGGTTGGCAATCAACCGGATCAGCTCTGCCCCCGTGTAGCCGGAGGCGCCAAGAATGGCGATATTCTGTGTCATGTCAGTATTCCGTCAGTAACGTGTCAGTCTTTCGCCTTCTCTACCGGTCAGGCGGCTTCAAAACGTATTTCTCGTCGCAAGAACTGCGTGGCGCGGGTGCTGACGGTTTTGGGGTCGCCTGTGGTCAGGAATGCCGCCGTGCCGCTGCCGATCTTGTCGGGATGGCGCCCCAGATAATCGGCCAGACTGTCCGCCACGAGGCCTGCCTGACTGAACACCTGCACATCCGCGCCCAGCGCGTCCTGAAAGGTGTCCTGCATCAGCGGGTAATGGGTGCAGCCCAGAATGGCCGCTTCAGGCGTGGGCATCTTGCGCTTCAAGGCATCCACGTGACTGCGCACCATGGCTTCTGCAAGGATGAAATCACCGTCTTCGATCGCGTCTACCACACCGCCGCAGGCCTGTGCCTCCACGTCGACACCGATGGCGCGAAACGCCAGTTCACGCTGGAAGGCGCGTGTTGCCACAGTCGCCGGCGTTGCAAAAAGGGCCACGTGCTTGGTCGCCACTTCGCGGGGGGGCGAATTGTCGCCCCACTGCCGCTCGGTCAGGGCTTCGATCAAGGGCACGAAAACACCCAGCACACGTTTGTCGGAAGGCACCCAACCCTCCTGCATGCGGCGCAAGGCGGCGGCAGAGGCGGTGTTACACGCAAGAATCACCAGATCGCAGCCCGCATCAAACAGACGCTGCGTGGCCGCCACGGTCAGGTCATAGATGTCATCCGCTGTGCGCACCCCATAGGGCGCATTGGCCGAATCCGCCAGATATACAAAATCCACCTCAGGCAGGCGCGCCTGCACAGCGTCCAGAATGGTAAGGCCCCCAAGGCCTGAATCGAAGATGCCAACTGCCATAGTCTTGCCTTTTGCGCGTTGCAGCCCGTCATAGGCCGCTTTGGGATAAGGGGCAACCGCGCGCTATTCAGCCGCCTTGGCTGTTGCGGTGCCGCCAGCATGGATGACGCTCAGCAATTCCTCGCGGCGCTTGGCGGCCTTGATCTCTGCGGCTTGCTTGACGGGGCCAAAGCCGCGGATCTGCAAGGGCAGTTCCGCAAGGGCAACAATAGCATCACGGGTATCTGCCGAAAGCAAAGGCAGCACCGCATCCATGTCCTTTTGGTATCGGGCAATCAACGCCCGCTCCATCCGGCGCTCAGCCGTGCGGCCAAAGGGATCAAAGGGCGTGCCACGCAGGCGCTTCATCTTTGCCAGCAGGCGCAACGGCGTTTCCAGCCATGGGCCGAATTCGCGCTTTACGGGGCGCCCGTCACTGCCGGTTTTGGACAACATCGGGGGCGCCATGTGGAACTTCATCTTGAAGTCGCCATCAAACTCAGCACGTGCCTTGTCACGGCTGGTCAGCGCCAGGCGGGCCACTTCGTATTCGTCCTTGTAGGACAACAGCTTGTGGTAACCTTTGGCCGCGGCTTCTTTGACCGCATCATCAGGAATTTTGCCCAAGAACGCCGCATAGCGTTTGGCAAGACGTTTGCCTTGGTACGCGGTCAGGTGCTCCATGCGGAATTTGATCTTTTCGTCGAGGGATTTGGGCAAGGCGACCACTTTGGGCTGCAGAACAGCTGCGGCATCTTGGGGGTGCAGCACCGCCCAGCGCCCGATCTCAAAGGCGCGCAGGTTGCGCTCTGGCGCGGCACCGTTCAGGCGAATGGCCTCTTCCAAAGCGTCAAGCGTCAGCGGCAGCAAGCCCTGCTGCCACGCGGCCCCCAAGACCATCATGTTTGAAAAGATGCTGTCGCCCAAAGTGGCCTTGGCCAGTTCTGATGCGTCGAACATCGCCACACCGTCTTTCAGCCGCGCCTCAAGCGCCAGTGACAGGCGGTCATAGGGCATCTGGAATTCCGTATCGCGCGTGAAATCCCCTGTAATGATCTGGTGCGAGTTGACCACCGCGCCCGTGCGCCCTGCCCGCGTCAGCCCCAGTGTCTTGGGACCTGCCGAGACGACAAGGTCGCCACCTATCAGCGCATCGGCCTCTCCGGTGGCCACGCGAATGGCGGAGATATCCTCGGGGCGCTCGGCAATCCGGCAATGGATGTGCACGGCACCGCCCTTTTGGGCAAGGCCAGCCATCTCCATCATCCCGGCCCCTTTGCCGTCCAGTTGTGCCGCCTGCGCCAGCAACGCGCCGATGGTCACAACGCCCGTGCCACCAACGCCTGTGATGACCACGTTGTGGGTGCCATTGATCGCTGGCAGGTCGGGCTTGGGCAGATCGGGAATGTCGATCTGCGTGGTGGGATCCTTGCGGACTTGCGCACCTTCCAGCGTGACGAAGGACGGGCAGAACCCTTTGACGCAGGAAAAGTCCTTGTTGCAGGAGGACTGGTCGATCTTGCGCTTGCGGCCCAGTTCGGTCTCGGCCGGTACGATGGAGACGCAGTTGGATTGCACGCCGCAATCGCCGCAGCCTTCGCAAATGTCGGTATTGATGAACACGCGCTTGTCCGGGTCGGGAAACAGACCGCGCTTGCGGCGGCGGCGCTTCTCGGCGGCACAAGTCTGGATGTAGACGATGGCGGACACGCCTTTGTGCTTGGCGAACGTCTCTTGCACCTTCATCAGATCGGCGCGCTCATGGGTCTCGATGCCTTTGAAGGCGGCGAAGTCCACATCCTCCTTCTCGTCATAGACCACGGCGAGGTTCTTGATCCCCATCGCCTTGAGCTCGTCCACAATGCGCGGCGCGTCCAGATCACCTTCATTGCCCTGCCCGCCCGTCATGGCGACGGCGTCATTGTAGAGGATTTTGTAGGTGATGTTGGTGCCCGCCGCGACGGCCGCACGGATGGCCAGAATGCCGGAGTGGTTATACGTCCCGTCCCCGATGTTCTGGAACACATGATCGCGGGTGGAAAACAGCGATTCCCCCATCCAGTTGGCGCCCTCGCCCCCCATATGCGTGGCCCCAAGCGTTTCGCGGTCCATCCACTGCACCATGTAGTGGCACCCGATGCCCGCGTAGGCACGGCTGCCCTCAGGCACCTTGGTCGATGAGTTATGCGGACAACCCGAACAGAAATACGGCAGGCGGGCCGCGATATCTTCGGCATTATCCGCACGCCGCGCGTCGTCCAGCGCCTGCATGCCAGCCTTGATCGCATCCGTGTTGCGGCCTTCTTCGATCAAGATAGCGCCCAGCTGTTCAGCGATATGAATGGGGTCAAGCGCGCCACGTGTCGGGAACAGTTCTTGCGTATGCTCCAGCCCCGCGCCGCCTTTGTACCAGCCATAGACGCGACGGTGCGGATCATCAAAGAGCGCCTCTTTGATCTGGATTTCGATCAGCTTGCGCTTTTCCTCCACCACGACGACCAGATCCAGCCCTTCAGCCCATTCATGGAAGCTTTGCATATCCAGCGGAAAAGTCTGGCCAACCTTATACAGGCTGATGCCAAGACGTTCGGCCTCGTTTTCATCTATGTTCAGCAGCGACATGGCGTGGATCAGGTCAAGCCAGTTCTTGCCCGCCGCGACAAAACCGATCTTGGCACCGGGTTTGCCCCAAACGCGCTTGTCCATCTTGTTGGCGCGCGAGAACGCCTCGGCGGCGAAACGTTTGTGGTCGATCATCCGCGCCTCTTGCAGGTGCGGCGTGTCAACCAGTCGGATGTTCAGGCCGCCTTCGGGCAGCGTGTAATCGGGCAGCGTCAGCTGCATGCGGTGCGGATCACCGTTGACCACTGACGTGGCCTCTACCGTGTCTTTCATGGTCTTGAGGCCAACCCACAGGCCGGAGAAGCGGCTCAGCGCCCACCCGTAGATGCCGTAATCAAGGATTTCCTGCACGCCCGCCGGACTGACCACAGGCATATAGGCATCCACCATCGCCCATTCGGACTGGTGCAACACGGTGGAGCTTTCGCCTGTATGGTCATCGCCCATGGCCATCAGCACGCCGCCGTTTTTGGAGCTGCCCGCCATATTGGCATGGCGCATCACATCGCCGGAACGATCCACGCCGGGACCTTTGCCGTACCACAGACCAAAGACACCGTCATGGGTGCCCTCGCCGCGCAACTCCGCCTGCTGGGTGCCCCAAAGCGCTGTGGCGGCAAGGTCTTCATTCATGCCGGGCTGGAACTTGACGTCATATTGGGCCAGTTGCTTTTCGGCCCGCATCATCTGCATGTCGACCGCCCCCAAAGGCGAGCCGCGATAGCCGGTGACAAAACCTGCCGTGTTGAGCCCCGCCGCGCGATCCCGCGCCGATTGCATCAACATCATGCGCACCAAAGCCTGCGTGCCGTTCAGCAGAACCGGGCTTTTCTCCAGATCGAACCTGTCGTTTAGCGAAATCTTCTGCGTTGCCATTGAGGGCCTCCCTGACACGGATCATAGCGCGACTTTGACAGGAATATAGGTCATAAATGTTGACCTGTATAGAGGGTGCGTGACCTCGCAGCCAGGTCTGCCCAATTTTTCAGCACCTGTCCGCCGCTTGCGCCATGGGCAAGTCCCTCGCCGGACATATTCCAGCACCCCCCTGTCATTCCCGCCCAAATGCGATAGGACAGATGCAGACAACGGAAGATCGCATGATGGACTGGGACAAGCTGAGAATTTTTCACGCCGTGGCCGATGTGGGCAGCCTGACCCACGCGGGCGACAAGCTGAACCTGAGCCAGTCTGCCGTCTCGCGCCAGATCCGTGGGCTGGAAGAGCAGTTGAACACCAATCTGTTTCACCGCCACGCCCGCGGTCTGATTCTGACCGAACAAGGCGAGCTTTTGTTCGACGCGACCCGTGCCATGTCCAAACGTCTTGATGCTGCCGCTGCGCGCATTCGCGACAGCGAAGAAGAAGTCTTTGGCGAGTTACGCGTCACAACGACCACAGGGTTCGGCACGCTCTGGCTGGCCCCGCGCCTGCCCAAGCTCTACGAGAAGTATCCTGACCTGAAAGTCGACCTGATGCTGGAGGAACGCGTGCTGGACCTGCCGATGCGCGAGGCAGACGTGGCCATTCGCATGAAAGAGCCCAGTCAGGCAGACCTTATTCGCAAGCGCCTGATGACCGTGCGCATGTGTCTTTACGCAACGCCTGCCTATCTGGCAGCAAGCGGCACGCCTCAGGTGATGGAGGATATGTCCGAACATCGCCTGATCTGCCAGAACACGGACAGTGCGCAAGTGGGCGCGGGCGTGAACCTTGTGCAGCAATTGATGTTGAACGACGTGCGCTCCCTGCTGACGGTGAACAACTACTTCGGCGTCTTGCAAGGGGTACTGCATGATCTGGGAATCGGTGTTCTGCCGGACTACGTAACGCAAGATTTCCCTGACCTTGTGCGGGTCTTGCCAGATACTGAGTCGGCGGATGTGCCTGTTTTCTTGGCCTATCCTGAAGAATTACGGCAATCCAAGCGCGTATCCGCCTTCAAGGACTTCGTTCAGGACGAGATCATTTCATACCGTAAGCAGTTGCGTAATAAGGAAAATCTATGAGATATGCACACTGTGCATACCGGACATGCCGATTAATCAGGCATATCTTCCTTGATCCGCGCGTTGTGCGCTCCTAATTCAAGCATTGTGAGGAAGGACAGCCCTCGGGCGCGTCGCCTCACACCTCCCTGTTGGACTTGGCCGAGCGTAATGCTCGGCCTTTTTTTTCGCCAATCCAGCAGCCTTTGGGCGCATTAACGATTTAGCGTTGCCCCCGCGACGGAAATCCTCTCATTGTGCGTTTAAGACACATACTGGGGGATATCATCATGGCACGCATTATTCAGGTCGGACTGCTTTGTCTTTTGTGGATTTTGGCGGCACCTGTTGCACAGGCCCAGATGGGATTGCCCAGCACGACCACGGCGCCTGCAGAAGTCACCCTGCCCGACCCGCTGACACCGGAGGCGGCCAATGCGCTGATCTCGCGGCTCTCTGACGGCGAAGTGCGGGCCTTGCTACTGGACCAGTTGAACACCCAAGCCGCAGCAACCGAGGCAGAACAATCGAACGGGGAATCTGATTTTCTGTATCATGCCACAGAAGGCGCATGGTCTTCCGTTGTGATCCCTTTTCAGCGCATAGGCAGCCTTTTCACCGGTCAGGCCCGCGCCTTTTCGACCTTTTATGAAAAGATCGGGGGCGGCTCTGGCCTGCTGATCCTTTTGGGGTACATGATTGTTGTCTTTGGTGCGGCTTTGCTGGCCGAACTGGCGTTCCGGCGGCTCACCCGGGGCTGGCGCATTCTGCCCCCTGCGGATCCCGACAATATGACCCTGCGCGAAACCCTGCAGCTTTTGGCGCAGCGGTTTGGCACGCAGGTCGTTGCCGTCCTGGTTTTTCTCGTGGTTGCGCGTTTCGTGAACCACGCAATTGTGCCTGAGCCTTTCCTGTCTGTGGTACAGCTTGTCGGCATTTACCTCCTCACTTTCCCGCGGGTGATGCTGGCCGTCGCATTCTTTTTCTTCGCGCCACAGAACCCTGAGTATCGCCTGCTCAACGTCGCGACCCCCGCGGCCAAGGCATTTTGTTTTCACCAGTTCTGGCTTGCCATGCTGCTAGGGTTTTCCGGCGCCATCCAGATTTTCAATGCCACCAATGGCGTGCCTCCGGGCGAGACCCGGATTGGCTTCTGGCTGAACCTTTCGATGCACATCTACCTGATTGTGATCTTCTGGAAGTACCGCGCGGATGGCGTCACCATGATGCGCGGCGCTGATCCCGATGTGACACCTGCCGAAGAACGCACAGCGCGGATGTACCCCTACTTCAACATTTTCATGTTTGTTGCAGTCTGGTGGATCATCAACATCGTGGTCAGTTACGGCAATTTTGAACTGCTCAGAACCGTACCACATTACAAAACCATGATCTTGCTGATGTTCGCGCCCGCCATGGATACCGCCATTCGCGGTTTGGTACGCCATCTTACTCCCGCGATGAGTGGCGAAGGCCCCGTGGCCGAAAAAGCATATTACGCCACCAAGCGGTCCTATATCCGCATTGGTCGCGTGGTCATCTTTTCCGTTGTGGTCATGTCCGTTGCCAGTTTCTGGGGCGTGAGCGCGACGGAGCTGGCCTCTGCCGGTGTCGGCGCGCGGCTTGCCGCCAACGGGATGGAATTCCTGATCATCCTGTCGATCGGCTATGTTCTGTACGAAGCAGTATCGCTGTTCATCAACCGCAAGCTGGCGGCGGA
>CALAIJ010000280.1 GCA_937923365.1 uncultured Sulfitobacter sp. | reverse complement strand
GCCTGTGTGGCTCATGTGGCGGGTCATCTGACCGTCCGCCTGCTGGCGCGAATAGTCAAAGTCATGGCCCTTGGGCTTGCGGTCAATGGCGGCACGAATGGCAGCCTGCAACGGCGCGTCATCATCGGGATGATCGCGCAGAGGCGCGCGCAGATCGGCCACGTCTTCCTGTCCCAGACACATGTAAATCTCGCCTGTACAGGTGATCCGCACGCGGTTGCAGCTTTCGCAGAAGTTGTGGCTGAGCGGCGTGATAAAGCCGATCTTCTGGCCCGTCTCTTCAAGGCGAACGTAACGGGCGGGGCCGCCTGTCCGCTCTGCCAGATCGGTGACGGTGTAGTGATCGGCGTAGCGTGCGCGCACGTCTTTCAGCGACCAATATTGATCCAGACGGTCCTCATTGCCCAGATCGCCCATGGGCATCACTTCGATCCACGTCAGGTCCATGCCGCGCTCTGCACACCATGCGGTCATTGTGGGCAATTCTTCTTCGTTGAAGCCCTTGAGGGCTACTGCGTTGATCTTTACCGCCAAGCCAGCGCGCTGGGCCGCATCCACACCGCGCAGGACTTGTGGCAGCCGGCCCCAGCGGGTGATGTCGGCAAATTTCTGATCGTCCAGCGTATCCAGCGAAATGTTCACGCGCCGAACCCCTGCGGCGAAAAGATCATCGGCAAAGCGTTCAAGTTGCGAGCCGTTGGTGGTCAGGGTCAGCTCCTTGAGGGTGCCTGCCTCCAGATGGCGCGACATGCCGTCAAAGAAGGTCATGATGCCGCGCCGGACCAGAGGCTCTCCGCCGGTGATGCGCAGCTTTTCCACGCCAAGGCCAATGAAGGTGGAACACATGCGGTCCAGTTCTTCGAGCGACAGAAGTTCCTTCTTTGGCAGGAAGGTCATGTTCTCGGACATGCAGTATACGCAGCGAAAATCACAGCGGTCGGTCACGGAGACCCGCAGATAGGTGATGGCGCGCGCAAATGGGTCGATCAAAGGAGCATTCATGCCCCATAGGTAGTGATGCGCGCAAATAGGGGCAAGCTTCATTTGCAGGATTGAAGCGGCGTGGACACGCAGGTAGGGTCGCGCCCATGAAACGTATAGCGATAACTAGTGTGATTGTGTTGGGCGTGGCAGGCTGTGGCGGCTTTGCGGAACGCTTTGGTCTGGACAAGCTGAAGCCGGCTGCAAAGACGGCTGAAGCTGCGGCGGTAGATGTCGCGCCGCCTGTCGATCCTTTTGTGCAGGACGCGCCCGCCGTTGAGGCCACGACGCTGGCGCCCGAAACCGCGGCGCCACCGCCGCCCAAGGCTGCAAAAACCGCCGAAGCGCTGGATACCACCACGCCCGAGCAACGCGCCGCAGCAGCGGCCCCCGCGGCCACTCCGACCAAGGCACTGGGTAAGACCGTCGCGACCCTGGGCAGCCCGACAGAGCCCGGTTTGTGGTTGAAAACGCCGCTTGTCTCGTCAGAGCAAAAGGGGCGTGTGACCAACCCTGCCAATGGCAAATCGTCCGTTGTCACGCTGATCCCCATCGACGGCCCCGCCACCGCGGGCAGCCGGATGTCGCTGGCCGCAATGCGGCTGATCGAGGCATCCTTGACCGATCTGACAGAGGTCGAGGTATCGCTGGAAAGCTGACCGTGCCGCTGATCGGCCCTGACGCGGGCCTCTTCGCAGGTCAAAAAGGGCGTCAGGCCCATCGTCCCAGAGACCAGGACTTTTGTGCCGCAGGGCATTAGCGGTTATCGGGCGCGCAGGGGGCGGACAGATGGTCAGGTTTTGGCGAGAAAACGCATCGCCTCTTTTGCAGCGAAAGGTTTCATTGCAGGCCCATGCGTGTCGATAAAGGCGCGCGTGCGCGGGGCGTCGTGTTTGGAAAGCTCGCGCAGCCACCATGCAATCGCTTTTTGAATGAACCAGTTCCGGTCGGGCACAAGGGCTGCCGTCCAGCCCAGAATGCGGTCGCGGGCCTCGAGTTCTGCCGGCTTGGGATGGTTCTGTTTGGTCCACGGCAAGGTCGAGACCAGTGCTGCACGGCGCGTCCACATGTGATCGGAGGTGATCCACGTCTCGACCTCGTCCAGCCGTGAAGGATTAGCGGTCAGGCGCTTTTGACCCGCCATGCAGGCATGATCGGCGATGGCCCAACTGTCAAAGTCGGGGCACCAACCGGCAATCAGCGTCCATGCGGCACTATCGTCCGGACGCAGGCGCGCTTGGGTGAGCAGTTTGGCAGCGGCCAGGCGCGCCTCGTAGATATCTGACTGCCATAGCCCATCGGCGACTTTGATCCGTTGGGCGACATCCAGCGTGCTGCGCCATGTCTTGGTAAGATCGTTGATTTGCGGGTTCTTGAGGCCAAGATAGGTGCGATCTGCTTTGTGATAGCTGCGCATCTCTTCGGCACGTTTCGCATCACCCAGATCGCTGAGTTCCTGCAGGTAGGGTTCATGCATCGGGGATGTCCAATATGCCGGTGGGCAGGCCATCGATTGTGCGCTGGTTGCGCTCCTCCCAATAGTCTTTGATCCCTTGAGGGCCTTTGTTTTCGCTCCACTTTTCGAGGGTATCGCGGGGGCCTTGATGGTCAAAGAAGGGCACGTTGTAGCCACAACTTGTCTGGACCAGATCGACGCTAAGGTCATAGATCTGGCGGGCTGCGAAACTTTCGGGGAAGTGGGCATTAAGCGCAGGGAAGTCCGCGTCGCGCGTGTGCAGGGTGCGGGCTGTGCCGTAGGCTCGCAAGATCAGCGGACGGGTGGTGAAGCTGCACCACATCAAGGTCATCCGGTTGATCCGTGCCAGATGCGCGGCGGTTTCATTGCCTGATCCGGTGAGGTTGCGCCAGATGATCCGGTTGGGACCCAATACCCGCAAGGAGGCCGCATCCTTGGGCGATACGTTCACCCGCCCTTCATCGGCGGCTGTGCCACAAAAGAAGATATGCTGGGCGGCGATAAATGCCTGATGTGCGTCCTCAAGTGCGGTGAATTGCTTGGCCATTACTCCACCGTCACAGATTTGGCGAGGTTGCG
>CALAIJ010000279.1 GCA_937923365.1 uncultured Sulfitobacter sp. | reverse complement strand
CTGGCGGATCGTGGCATCGAGGTGCGCGAATGGCAGATCAATCCTGACACCGGTGCGCTGGACCCTGCCGATCTTGAAAACCTGCTGGACGAGAACGTACGACTGGTGTGCTTTCCCCATTGCTCCAACGTGGTGGGGCAGATCAATCCGGTGACAGCGATCACGGCCATTGCCCATGCAGCGGGGGCCTTTGTCTGCGTGGACGGGGTGTCTTATGCCCCACACGGGTTCGCAGATGTCGGCACGCTGGGGCCGGATATCTACCTGTTCTCGGCCTATAAGACCTATGGGCCGCATCAGGGCCTCATGGTGGTCCGCCGCGCCTTGGGGGAACTGCTGCCCAATCAGGGCCATGTGTTTAATGGTGACACGCTCTACAAGCGGTTTACGCCCGCGGGCCCCGACCACGCTCAAGTGGCGGCATGTGCGGGCATGGCGGATTATATCGATGCGGCCTATGCCCACCATATCGGCGGCGACGCGACTGGGGCGGCACGTGGCACCGCTGTGCATGATCTGATGCGCGCCCATGAAACTGCGCTGTTGCAACCGCTTCTGGACGCCGTCAAAGATCGCAACTCCGTCCGGCTGATTGGCCCCGCGCAGGCAGAGGGCCGCGCGCCAACGGTGGCATTGGCCCTGAACCGACCCGCGTTCGATGTGGCCGAGGCCTTGGCCGCCCATGGCATCATGGCAGGGGGCGGCGACTTCTATGCGGGGCGCGCATTGTCGGCGATGGGGGTGGATCCCGAACAGGGCGTCTTGCGGCTGAGCTTCACCCACTACACCAACAAGGCAGAGATCGACCAGCTGCTTGGCGCATTGGATACGGTTTTGTAGGCTTTGGGCAAAGAAATCTCGCCATTGGCGTGGTTTGGTGAAACCATTCCCTTGAACCCTTCGTGGCTGCTCTAGGTACTTGAGCGAACATGTACCAAAATTCGGGACACCATGACTGATACATCCCCCATCCTTGTCTGGTTCCGCCGCGATCTGCGGCTGAGCGATCATGCGGCCCTGACGTCTGCCTGCGAAACGGGGCGTCCGGTGATCCCTGTGTTCATTCACGACGATCAAGTGAGCTGTCTTGCGGCAGCGCCCAAGTGGCGGCTGGGGCTGGGGCTTGAATGCCTGCAAGACAGTCTGAAGGCCAAGGGCAGTGCCTTAATCCTGCGCCGTGACGCGGATGCGCTGACAGCCCTGCGCGCCCTGATTGCACAGACGGGGGCAGGGGCGGTCTATTGGACACGTCTTTATGATCCGGCAAGCATTGCGCGTGACACAGGCGTCAAGGACGCGCTGAAGGCGGAGGGGCTGGAGGCACGCTCCTTCGGGGGTCATCTGATGTTCGAGCCCTGGACGGTAGAGACAAAAACGGGGGGCTATTACAAGGTCTACACGCCGTTTTGGAACACGGTGAAAACCGTGGGCGTGGACACGCCGCGCCCTGCGCCCGCAAAAATCACGGCACCGGAAAACTGGCCCCAGACGGATGATCAGGGCAGCTGGCAATTGGGGGCTGCGATGAACCGTGGTGCGGCGGTTGTGCGCGACTTTGTCCAGCTTGGCGAAGAGGCGGCGCAGGCACGGCTGGCGCATTTTTGCGAAAACATCATCGACGGCTACAAGACCCTGCGCGATATCCCTGCAGAGGACGGCACGTCGCTTTTGGCGGAAAACCTCAGCTTGGGTGAAATCAGCCCGCACCAGTGCTGGCACGCAGGCGCCCGCGCGATGGAGGAAGGCAAGGCCGGGGCCGAGCATTTCCTCAAGGAACTGGTCTGGCGCGAGTTTGCCTATCACCTGATGCACCACACGCCGCATATCCTTGATACCTCGTGGCGCGATGGCTGGGAGGGGTTCCCGTGGAAGAAGGACCCGGACGCGCCAGAGGTGCTGGCGTGGAAACAGGGCCGCACGGGCGTGGAATTTGTCGATGCTGCCATGCGTGAACTCTATGTCTCTGGCCGGATGCACAACCGGGCGCGTATGATCGTGGCCAGCTATCTGACCAAACACCTCATGACGGACTGGCGCATCGGGCGCGATTGGTTTGCGGAATGCCTGATCGACTGGGATCCGGCCAGCAACGCGATGGGCTGGCAGTGGACCGCAGGGTCAGGGCCTGATGCCTCGCCGTACTTCCGTGTGTTCAATCCGGCAACCCAATTGGACAAATTCGACGCGGACCGCGCTTACGTGAACCGCTGGTTGGCTGAAGGCTGCGAGAATCCCTACAAGGACGCCATGGCATTCTATGACGCCATCCCGCGCAGTTGGGGGCTTTCGCCCGATGATCGCTATCCGGAGCCCATCGTGGCCTTGGACGCCGGGCGCAAACGCGCGTTGGCGGCCTATGAGAACCGAAATTTTTAATGTTTGTTTATCTGTCGTTAACGGGTACCGTTGCCACGGTTTGAACGCCAACCCGGGGGAGTGGGTATGATCTTGAACAGCACCGAGGGGCAGGAAGACCTGCCGCGTTACTTCGCGCGCGTCTTTGCGATGGCCAGTGAAATGAACCACGGGCGCGTTGACTTCGTTTTGCCCGACGGGCGGACATTTCGCGCCGAAGGCAAAGGGCCGGGCCCCGTGGCAGAGCTGCATATCCATAGTGATGATCTCTTTGCGCGTCTGATCCGCGAAGGCGATCTTGGGTTTTGCGATGCCTATCTGGACGAAGAGTGGTCCTCGCCCGATCTGCAGGCCTTCATGGATCTGGTGCACGCGGGCAACGAAGACCTTTACGACGGCTTCCCGGGGATGGGGCTGGTGCGCGGTTGGGAACGCTTCCGGTTCTGGATGCAGCGCAACAACAAAGCGCAGGCGCGCAAGAACATCAGCTACCACTATGATCTGGGCAATGACTTCTACGCGCTTTGGCTGGACGAGACGATGACCTATTCCTCGGCGCTCTTCCCCGAAGACGCGCAGCTATCGCTGGAGGCGGCGCAAACTGCCAAATACAAGTCTATGGTCGACCAGATGGGTGTGGAACCCGGCGATCACGTGCTGGAAATCGGCTGTGGCTGGGGCGGCTTTGCGGAATATGCCGCCAAGGAACGCGGGCTTCGGATCACCGGCCTCACCATCAGCGAAGAGCAGATTAAGTACGCACGGGAACGTATTGAAAAGGCAGGTCTTTCGGATCAGGTCGATTTCAAGTTGCAAGACTACCGCGATGAGCGGGGCACCTATGACGGTATCGCCTCCATCGAGATGTTCGAGGCTGTGGGCGAGAAATACTGGCCTGTGTATTTCGAAACCGTACGCGAGCGCCTGAAGCCCGGCAAGGCGGCGACGCTGCAGATCATCACCGTCGATCACAAGCGTTGGGACGTGTACAAACGCGGCGTCGATTTTATCCAGAAGTACATTTTCCCGGGCGGCATGCTTCCCAGCCCCGTCGTGCTGCGCGCACAGGTCGAAAAGGCCGGGCTAAATGTCGACAAATCCATCGAGTTCGGCAAGTCCTACGACATCACCCTGCGCCGCTGGCACGAGACCTTCAACGAAAAGTGGGACCAGATCAGGGATATGGGCTTTGACGACCGCTTTCGCCGCATGTGGAATTTTTACCTCACTTCCTGTGCTGCAACATTTGATAGTGGAAATTGTGACGTCACGCAGATTACGGTAAGGCGACCCGGCTGACTTAAAGGATTTCGCCCATGCCCACCGCTGCAAGATTGATGGCCGCCGTTTGTCTGGCGGTGACAGGCTATGTGTTGTCGCTGATCGTGATGCCGCTGATGCCCGACAGCACGGACTTTGGCTATTTCATCCCTGTCAATATTGTTCTTGGGCTGCTCGCAGGCTGGATCATCATGGGACCGCGTGTCGGACGCGGCGGGGCCTCTGCCATCAACAATGGTCTGACGGGCGTCTTTGTCCTGATCCTCTGGGCGCTGTTCGTGCAGTCCTGCAACGAGATGACGCGCCTTGCCATGCGCAACCGCTATGATGACGTCTTTGAGGCAATCACAGCCGTGTTCGAGATCGGTGCAGAATGGGCGTGGATGATCGCCACCAAAGAGTTTCTGATTGTGGCTGTGATTGCCGCCGTTATCAGTGGCGTCCTGACGGAGTTTGCGGGCAGGCGTTGGCGCTGATGCCATGAAAAACCTGTTTTTCTACGGCACCTTGCGCCATATTCCCTTGTTGGAAATCGTCTTGGGCCGTGCCGCGGACACCATCGACCTGACGCGGGATGTTCTGGACGGGTACCGCGTCACAGGGGTCGCCGAAGGGCCTTTTCCCACGATCTTTACCGATGAGACCGCACAGGCCAATGGACTTTTGGTCAAGGGCCTCACGCAGGATGATCTGGCGCGGCTCGATTACTACGAAGGTGGTTTCGACTATGATCTGGTGCCCGTCACCTTGCAAAGCGGCGCGCAGGCGCAGGTCTACATGTCACAGCCCGGACGCTGGACACCCACCCGTGACTGGGCGCTTGAGGAGTGGATCACCGCGCACGGTGTGATGAACAACTTTGCAGCGGCCGAAGTCATGCGTCTGATGGGGCACAAGACCCGCGACGAGGTAGGAGCGATCCTGCCGCGCATTCGCGACCGCGCCTCGGCCAAGGCCCGTGCGGCGCAAACCTCGCGGGCGCAGCCGACCTTTCAGGGCAAGGTCGATATTGCGCAGATCACACCAGCCTACGCGTCGTTCTTTGCCATGGACGAGGTGCTGTTGCGCCATGAACGCTATGACGGCTCCATGAGCGAAACACTGGATCGCGCTGTGCTGATCTCGTCGGATGCCGCGATTGTGTTGCCCTACGATCCGGTCCGCGACCGCGTCTTACTGGTCGAGCAGGTCCGCATGGGCCCGCTGCTGCGCGGCGACCCTGACCGATGGCAACTGGAACCCATTGCAGGGCTGATTGATGCAGGCGAAGACCCCGAAACCTCTGCCCGCCGCGAGGCGGTGGAAGAGGCCGGCATCACGCTGCAATCGCTTGAAAAGATTGCCGAGGTTTATCCGTCCCCCGGTAATTCCACCGGATACTACTACATCTACCTTGCCATTGCTGATCTGCCCGACGACGTGGCAGGCGCAGGCGGGCTGGAAGACGAAGGCGAGGATATCCGCAGCCATCTGTTCAGTTTCGAGGCGCTGATGGACCTTGTCGACACCCAATCTGCCGCCAATGCGCCGCTGGTTATCGCCGCATTATCGCTTGCACGCCGCCGGAGCCGCTTGAGATCAGGGCAGGGGCCAGTTAGAGCTTGAACAAGCACAAAACTGGGGACTGCCATGCACGTTGCATCTGATCTGGCCGAGGCCATTGGGAACACACCGCTTATTCGCCTCAAAAAGGCCTCCGAAGAGACCGGATGCGATATCTACGGCAAGGCGGAGTTCATGAACCCCGGCCAGTCCGTCAAAGACCGCGCTGCCCTGTTCATCATCCGCGATGCGATTGCCAAAGGCACGTTGAAACCCGGCGGCACCATTGTCGAAGGCACGGCGGGCAATACGGGCATCGGTCTGGCGCTGGTTGGCGCGTCCATGGGCTTCAAAACCGTGATCGTGATCCCCGAGACGCAGTCCGAAGAGAAAAAAGAGATGTTGCGCCTTGCGGGTGCGGAGCTGGTGCAGGTGCCTGCCGCCCCCTACAGCAATCCCAACAACTACATCCGCTATTCCGAACGCCTCGCTCAGCACATGGCGCGCGAGACCAATGAGGGCGTGATCTGGGCCAATCAGTTTGACAACATCGCAAACCGTCAGGCCCATATCGAAGGGACAGGGCCCGAGGTCTGGGAGCAGACCGGCGGCAAGATCGACGGCTTCACCTGCGCCATCGGCACGGGCGGGACGCTTGCGGGGATGGGTATGTATCTGCAGCCCAAAGGCGTGAAAGTGGCGCTCTCTGACCCGGGTGGCTCTGGCATGACAAAAATCTACACTGGTGAAGATCCGGGCGGCAACTCGATCACCGAGGGCATCGGGCAGGGGCGTGTCACGGCCAATCTGGAAGGCTTCACCCCCGATATGGTCTACCGCGTCCCTGATGAGGAAGCGCTGCCCGTGGTCTTTGACCTGCTGACCCATGAGGGGCTCTGCCTTGGCGGCTCCAGCGGCGTGAACGTCGCAGGCGCAATGCAAATGGCCCGCGAGATGGGGCCGGGGCATACCATCGTGACCATCCTGTGCGACTTTGGCACGCGGTATCAGTCCAAGCTGTTCAACCCTGATTTCCTGCGCGAAAAAGGTCTGCCGACGCCTGATTGGCTGACCAAAGAAGCCGCCGACATTCCTGCTGTTTTCGAAGAGGTCTGATGCGACTGTCCCGCCTGACCTTTAGCATTCTTGCAACCCTTTGGCTGTCATTGGGCGTCTGGGCGCAATCCCTGCCGTCTGATGTGTTCGAGCGTTGGGGCAGCTTTGCCAGCACAGTTCAGGACGCGGTCGAGGTCGGCTCCAGCAGCAACAAGGGGTTTGAGGCCTACCGCAAGCGGGTCTCGGAATTCCGCAGCGAGTTTGACACGCTGCGTGGCAGCAACTCTGAGCGCATCACAATCCTGCGTCAGCAGATTGCAGCCCTTGGCGCGCCTCCCGAAGGGGACGGGGCCACAGAACCCACCGAAGTGGCCGCCCGCCGCGCAGAATTGAACGGGCAGTTGTCGCAACTCCTGGCCCCTGTCCAGCGGGCAGAGGCGGAGTTCCTGCGTGCTGACGCGTTGATCGACCAGATCGACAAGGTTTTGCGCGCGCGCGAAACGCGACGCTTGCTGACCGTAGGGCGTTCGCCCCTGATCCCGGGCACATGGGCGCCTGCGTGGTCTGATCTGGTCACGTCAGCCAAAAGCATCTGGCGCGAAAACGCCGAGGCGCGCGCAAGCCGTACAGGCAGTGATCTGGCCGAAACCCTGCCCATCGCAACGGTGCTCGCTTTGCTGGGTATCTTGCTGATCCTGCGCGGGCGCACGTGGTCGCAGCGGATCGTGGGGCAGTTGCGCAGCTTGGGCGCGCGGGGATTTGGCATCTGGCGTTTTGTCGTCTCGCTGTTGCGCATCGCCTTGCCCTTTGCGGGTGTGGCTTTGCTGGTCCTGGCCGCCATCACCGCTGAACTTTTTGGTCCCAAGGGCAACGAAATCCTTGCCACCATCGCGGTCCTCAGCGGGATCATGCTGGGGTATCGCTGGGTTGCAGATCGTGTCTTTTCCAAAGACGACGACGAAGCGCTGATCCTGCTGGAGCCTCAGGCGCGCAAAGCCGTGCGCTTCTACGTCAGTGTGCTGACCTTTGTGCTGGCCATCGGTATTCTGGTCGTCGCGGTGCTGGAGGCAGGGTCGCCTTCCGAAAACTCCGTCGCGGTGCTGAGCTTTCCTGTGCTGCTGCTGGCAGCTTTCCCGCTATTCCGTATTGGCCGTTTGTTGCGCGCCTATCGCGATGTGCCCACGGAAGAAGAAGCCGAAGACGTGCGCCGCTCCACCTTGCGCCGCATTGTCCGCTGGTTGGGCACCGGTGCCGTCGCCGTGGCCATTGTCGCCCCCCTTATGGCCGCTGTGGGCTATTTTGAGGCCGCAGGCGCGCTCTTTACCCCTTACGTGCTGACGTTGGTGCTGCTTGGTCTGGTGATGGCGTTGCAGCGCTTTGCAGCGGATGTCTACGGTGCGATCACCCATCAGGGTATTCAGGCCCGCGAAGCCTTGGTGCCCGCATTGGTCGGGATCATCCTGCTCGTGGTGATCTCACCGCTCATAGCGCTCGCTTGGGGCGCGCGCGTGACCGACCTGACGGAGCTTTGGACTGCCATCGGGCGCGGCTTTGCGATTGGCGATACGCGCATTTCGCCTGCAATTTTCATGACCTTTGCTGTGGTGTTCACGCTGGGCTACATGATCACGCGGCTGTTGCAATCGTCCTTGCGCACCAATGTGTTGCCAAAGACCAAGATGGATATCGGCGGCCAGAACGCCGTGGTCTCTGGTCTGGGCTACGTCGGCATTTTCCTTGCGGCATTGGCCGCGATTACGGCTGCGGGCATTGACCTCAGCTCGCTTGCCATTGTGGCGGGTGCCTTGTCCGTGGGCATCGGCTTTGGCTTGCAGACTATCGTGTCGAACTTTGTCTCTGGCATCATCCTGCTGATCGAGCGCCCCATATCAGAGGGTGACTGGATCGAGGTCGGCGGCCAGATGGGCTATGTGCGCGATATCTCGGTCCGCTCGACACGGATCGAGACCTTTGACCGCACCGATGTCATCGTGCCCAATGCCGATCTGGTGACGGGGACAGTGACCAACTTTACCCGTGGCAACACTGTGGGGCGTCTGATCGTGCCCGTCGGAGTGGCCTATGGCACCGATACCAAGCGGGTCGAAGGCATCCTGCGAGAGATCGCGGCAGAGCAGCCCATGGCACTCGCCAGCCCGCCGCCAAACGTCTTTTTCCTCAATTTCGGGGCGGACGCGCTGGAGTTTGAAATCCGCCTGTTCCTGCGCGATGTGAACTGGATGATGGTGGTGAAAAGCGACATCAACCACGCCATCGCCGCGCGGTTCCAAGAGGAAGGGATCGAAGTACCCTTCGCACAACGCGACCTCTGGCTGCGCAACCCCGAAGCGCTTGTTCCTGCACAGAAGGGCCAGACATGACCGAGCTTTTGTTCCGCAAAGACGCCTACCAGCGCGAGGCCAAGGCCCGCGTCACCCGCCACACCGAAGAAGGGGGCCTCGTGCTGGACGCGAGCCTGTTCTACGCCACAGGCGGGGGTCAACCGGGGGATTCAGGGCGGCTGGAATGGGACGGCCAGGACCTGAGCATTGCCACCGCCGTCAAAGGGCATGGCGAGGACATCGTGCTGGTCCCGTCCGAGCCCAAGCCCCTGCCGCCCGTCGGTGCCCATGTCACGCAAAGCATCGACTGGGACCGCCGCTTTGGCCACATGCGGGTGCACACGGCGCTGCATTTGCTGTCCGTGGTCATCCCCTTTGGGGTGACAGGCGGCCAGATTTCGGCGCGACACGGACGGCTCGATTTCGATATGCCAGAGGCACCGCAGGACAAGGCCGCGCTTGAGCAGATGCTGAACGACTATGTTTCACTGGACGCGCGCGTCTCGGACGGCTGGATCACGGCCGCCGAACTGGACGCGACGCCGGAGCTGGTCAAGACCATGGCCGTCAAACCGCCCCGCAGTGGTGGAGACATCCGTCTTGTGCGCATCGGCGAGGCAGATGACTGGATCGATCTGCAACCCTGTGGTGGCACCCATGTTGCCCGCACCGGAGAGATCGGCGCTTTGCGTCTGGGCAAGATCGAAAACAAGGGCCGTCAGAACCGTCGGGTGTATTTGCACCTCGACAGTTAGGGTCAGCCCAACCGTTTGGCGGCAAAGCGGATACCACCCACCAACCCGTCTGCAAAGAACCCGTGCATCTTGGTATAGAAAGTCTCGATCGTGTCGTAGCCTTGCGAGCCGTGCAAGTGGGCATATGTTTCACGGCCCGCACGGAAGGCCGCAAGCCTTGTGGCTGTAAAGTCGGTCCAGTCTTGGGTCATATCCGCCATCTCGACCACCTCAAAGCCTGCGTCTTGCAAGGTCGACAAGTAGGCCTGCTTGTCCACCAGCGAGTTGGGAAAAAGGTGCTGCTGGAAATCCGCACGATCCGCCGGAGCAGGGGCGCTGAGGGCGTAAAGATCCTCTGCATAGAACATCCCGCCCTTCGGCAAGGCTTGCGCGATTTTGCCCAGGTATGTGGCGCGTTCGGGGATATGAAAGAGGGCAAGCCAGCTGACCACATGGGCATAGCCCGCTTGCGCCACATCCAGCGTCAGGAAATCCGCGTTCACATGGGTGACCTGACCCTCAAGCCCCGCACGGACCGTAAGGTCTTCTCCGACGGAATGATAATCGTCTTGCAGTTCAACCGCCGTAACATGCGCACCGCTTGTTGCCGCCAGATAGCGCGCACACCCGCCCCAGCCCGAACCGACCTCCAGCACGCGGTCGCCAGCTTTCATGCCTGTGGCAGTAATTGCTGCATCCAGCGCCTCGACACCGTGATAGTGCAACTGGTCGAACTGGTTGAGCACGTCGAGAGGCACAGGGCGCGCCCCGCCGTACCCGAGTGCTTCAAGCTCCGCATAGATCCGCTCAGCCTGAGGGTAAAGCTGCATGGTCTTGATGTTGGCTGTCATCGAAATGCTCCCAGCGTGACTGCATTTAGCTTAGCAAAACAATGCCTGCGCGCGAGATAATTCTGTCAGCCCGCGCAGGCGTTAAAGAACCCGCGATTTGGGGGTTGCAAACCCACGCAGACGAGGGATAAAACGCCCCTCACGGACAGGTGGCCGAGTGGTCGAAGGCGCACGCCTGGAAAGTGTGTAGGCGGGAGACCGTCTCCAGGGTTCGAATCCCTGTCTGTCCGCCACC
>CALAIJ010000278.1 GCA_937923365.1 uncultured Sulfitobacter sp. | reverse complement strand
TTGAGGTTGGGATAGATCGCGATCTGGCTGGCAGCCCCGTTGCCCCACAAGAGCGTGCGGTAGTTGCCGCCGTCGTTCTCACCCTTCTTCAGGATCGAGACGTCCGGAAAATCAAGGCCCCGTGCCTGCAGGTCCACTTCGCCCGCGTTGGCCTTGGCCGCGACCAGACCGCCCGAGACAATCGTCATTTCCACCACGTCGATATAGGGCAGTTGCACGCCGCGCGCGTCTACACGGTGGAAGTAGGGATTGCGCACAAACATCTGCCGCGACGACCCTGTAGGCGTCGCATTGATCCACGGCTGCAGCGTCGGCAGATCGGGATTGTCGAACTTGTACATGTTGTCGCGCTTGTTGTGCAGCGCGGCCCAGCTTTTCACACGGGCTTTCCGCACCTCTTTGGAGAGCGCTTCGGTATCCGCGAAATCAATGTGATATTGTTTGAGGTAATGCGAGGGGCGGTAGATGAACGGCGGGGCCGCCTGTGCCAGCAGCGGCAGGAAGTTCGGGTTCGCTGTGGGCCATTCAAAGACCACGGTCAGCTTGTCGGGGAAACGGACCGTGCCCAGATTGTCATCCATATACATGAATTCTGGCGGGCCGGAGGGGGTGATTTCATCGTTGCGGATGATGCTGTCCCACCAGTATTTGAAGTCGTCCGAGGTGAAAGGCGCGCCATCCGACCAGCGGTGCCCGTCGCGCAGATGCAGGGTGAACCTGCGCCCTTCCTCCACCGTGATGTCGCGCAAGATGTCGGGGTACAAGGAGTAGTCGGGCGCGTAGCCCACCAGCCGCGCATAGCCATAGACCACCATTTGCCGCACGTCCTTGGAGCGCGAAACCAGCGTACGCAACGTGCCGCCTTGGGTGCCGAACTGGCGGCCTTTGGCCTCAAGATCGACCACCAGCGCATCTTTTGGCAGGCGTTCCGCCACGGGGGGCATGTCGCCCGCATCCACTTCTTGCTGCCAGAAGGTGGATTCCTGATAGGGCTGCGCGGTGGCAGGCAGGCAAAGGCTGAAGAGGAGTATAAGGCAGGCAACCAAGGCTGCTTGCAGCCGCCGTGCGTTGCCTATGGACGCGGACAGCTCACGCATGACAACGCACCTTATGACCCGGTTCCAGCTCTCGCAGGGCAGGGGCATCGATCCCTTCAAAGCGGAACATCTCGGGCCAGCTTGCGGGCGATCCTGCGCCCTTTGACACCAGATCAAGGTCGATGGGTCGCGTCACGTCCGGCTCTGGTTGGGCGGCAATCAGCGCCTGTGTGTAGGGGTGCTGCGGGTTGTAGAACAATGTGTCTGGGGGCGCTTGCTCCACGATGACGCCGGCGCGCATTACGGCGACTTCGTCTGCAATCCGTGCAACCACGGCCAGATCATGACTGATGAACAGGTAGCTGAGTGCCGCACGATCACGGATGTCTTCGAGCAGCGACAGAATTTGGTCCTGCACCGAGACATCAAGCGCGCTTGTCGGCTCATCACAAATGAGCAACTTGGGGTCCAGCGTCAAAGCGCGTGCAATCGACAGGCGCTGGCGCTGCCCGCCAGAGAAGGCATGGGGATAGCGGCGCATCATTTCGGGTTTGAGGCCGACCCAATCAAGCATCTCGGCCGCTTTGTCGCGACGGTCCCGCTTGGAGCCGATCTTGTGGATGTCCAAAGGCTCGGTAAGTGCATCGCCGATGCGCATGCGCGGGGACAGCGACGAATAGGGGTCTTGGAAAACCATCTGCGCTTGGCGCTGGAATTGTACGCGTTGCGCCGTGCTTAGTCCGTGCACGGGCAGGGGTTCACAGCCCGCTTCGGGGTAGAAGTTCACTTCGCCGCCTGCGTCGGGCACTTCGGCACCCAAAGCCACACGGGCACAGGTGGTTTTGCCCGATCCGCTTTCGCCGACCACGGCCAGCGTCTTGCCGCGCACCACAGAGAGGTTCACGTCCTTGCAGGCGGTCACTTCGGCAGGTTTGCGCCAGCCGCCTGCGCGCATGGTGAACGTTTTGGTGACGTTTTTGAGGTCAAGGATAACGTCGTCATGATCCAGCGCGCGGGCGGGTTGCGCGACTTCGGGAATCATGGGGGCCGCGTTGAACAGCTTTTGCGTATAGCCATGCGCGGGCGCGCCAAGAACGTCCGTGGCCGTGCCGCTTTCCATCACGCGGCCCTTGTTCATCACGACCACCTTGGTGGCCATATTGGCGACAACGCCCAGATCATGGGTGACAAGGATCACGGCCATGCCGGTCTCTGCCTGCAGCTCGTTGATGAGACCCAGCACTTGCGCCTGCGTGGTGACATCAAGCGCCGTTGTCGGTTCATCCGCGATCAGCAGCTCGGGCTTGGCGACCATGGCCATGGCGATCATGGCGCGTTGGCGCATGCCGCCGGACATCTCGAACGGATAGCTGCGCCACGCGCGATTGGCATCCGCGAAACCGACGCGGTCGAACTGCTCCAGCACTGTCCTTTTGGCCTCGGCGGCGGACATGGAGCTGTGCAGGCGCAGAACTTCGACCACCTGATTACCCAAGCGGTGCAGGGGCGAGAGGGACCGCATCGGTTCTTGAAAGATCATTGAAATACGATCGCCACGCACGCGGCGCATGGTGCGCTCCGGCGCCCGCAGCAGATCGACCGTGCCGGTGCTGCCGTTGAACTGGATTGCACCGCTGCGCAGTTGGGCCGCTTCGGGCAGGATGCGCAGAACGCTGCGGCAGGTCAGGGTCTTGCCAGAGCCGCTTTCGCCCACGATGGCCATCGTCTCGCCTGCGTTGACGGTAAAGCTGACGTCACGGACCACAGGATCAGCCTTGCCGAACCCGATCGTCAGAGCGTCAACTTCGAGGAGTGGTTTCATAATGTGTCGTGTGTCCCTGATGAAACGGGAGTGAAACCCATTTGTGCCTGCGCGTCTAGCCCATGCCTGAGGTTATACGACGCCCCTACACATCCTGCCGATCTTGCGCCATATCGGGTTAACCGCTGCTGAAGGAGCCTGCCAAATGAGCCGCCTTGATCTGTTTATCAATCGGATGGTGTCGCAACGCGCCTGTTTGAACCATGCCGTTGCCATGATTGCGGACCTCCCCGGCCCGGTTTTCGAGTTGGGTCTGGGCAATGGGCGCACCTATCACCACATGGTCGAAGTGATGCCTGACCGCGATATCTATGTGTTCGAGCGGGCCGTGGCCTCGCATCCAGACAGCAAGCCCCCTGACGAGATGCTGATGCTGGGGGACGTCTATGAGACCTTGCCAGCGGCACTGGCGCGTTTCGGGCCGACAGCAACGCTGGTCCACGCGGATCTGGGCGGGCACAATCGCGCCAAGAACGACGCTTTTGCGCGGGCTATCTCGCCTTTGGTCGAGCCGCTGTTGGCGAAAGGTGGCGTGATGGTTGCCAGTGACCGGATGTATTTCGAGGGGTTGCGCGAAGTGGCCTTGCCTGCGGATGCCGTCCCGGGGCGCTGTTTTATCTATCAGCGCTGAAGGCTGTGCGACGCGCGTCTGCGACGACGCCCCGCCCACCTTCCCGTTAAGGCTGCGGGCTCTCCAAAACCAGACGGCTTCCTTGCCGCCCGTTCACACCCTCTGAATGGCGCGCCCCGCCGGATAGCATGCAAGGGCGGCTCGGAAACCAGCGTGATTACGTCGGGAGGTTTGACTTGCGGGAATCATTTCGGCTGGCTATACAAATCTCAATATATCGAAACACTATTTCACTATGTAAAACAACTTCCTGGGGAGGATACCAAATGACGTTTCTCAAGACACTCTCATTGGCCGCCGCTTTTGCCGTTGCAGGCAGCGTAGCCACAGCCGAAACAGTGCTGATCCACGGTGAAGCGGGCCCAAACCGTGGTGCGCGTGCCGCAGCCTTGCAGTGGTTTGCCGACCAATTGGCCGAACGCTCGGGCGGGGACATGAAGGTCGATATCCAGTGGGGGGGTGCTTTGTTCAAATCCAACGCTGCGCTGCAATCCATCGCGGATGGCGTGGCCGATATGGGCTCCGTTATTGCGGTGTATTACCCGCAGGAAATGGCTGCCTACGGCATCGCCGATCTGCCTGTGAACAACCCTGACGCTTGGGTGGGCATGCGGGCCACGGACGAATTCCTGCGCTCCAATGCCTCCGTTCAGGCCAATCTGGCGGACAAGAATCTTGTCTATATCGGCACATGGACCACGTCGCAGGTCAACATCGGCTGCAAGGACACGGCGATCCGGACCGTGGCCGACATCGCGGGCAAGAAAGTGCGCGGCGTGGGCGCTTATGGCAAAGTCTTTGGCGAGCAGGACGCGAACATGGTCCGCATGTCCATCTATGACGCTTATCAGGGTTTGGACACAGGTCTGATCGACTGCTCTCAGGGGTATTCATATGCCGTGGCCGCGCTGAAGCAGGCTGAAGTGATGACCAGCTACACGCTGCTGAACTGGGGTCAGGTTGGCGGCGTCGGCATGTTCATGAACAAGGACGTCTATGACGGGCTAAACGCCGAGCAACAGGGCCTTCTGGGGTCTGTCGGCTCCGACATGGCGGATGAGTTTGGCAAGCTGGTGATCACGGCGAATGAAAAGGCCATCGCTTCCATGAAAGACGCAGGCGTCGAGATCATTGAATTCCCAGCCGAAGAGCGGGCCAAACTGGTCGGCGCAGGAGAGAAGTTCCTTGATGCATGGGTCGAGACCGCCAATGCGGGGGGCATGGACGGTGCAGCAATGTTGACCGAGTACAAAGGTCTGATTGCAAAATACACCGCTGAAAAGGACGCCAACGGCTATCCTTGGGCTCCCAAGA
>CALAIJ010000277.1 GCA_937923365.1 uncultured Sulfitobacter sp. | reverse complement strand
CGCTAACCGTTTGTTAACACTCGTTAACCAAGATCGCGTGTGGGAGAGTGCCATGCGCGTCGTTTTGATCTTGATAATTGCTTTGATGCTGGCTGCGCCTTCGGTGGCGCCCGCAGGCCCCTGGCTGCGCGAAAAGGGCACGACCTTTACCGCGACCAGCTTCACCATCAACTACTTCCGCGATCAACTGAGCACGACCTACATCGAACACGGGCTGCGCGATGATCTGACGATCGGGGCCGACATCGGGTTTGTGACATCGCGCACAGGGGTACGGGGCGGCTATGCCACAGCCTTCATGCGCAGACCTTTAAGCTGGGGGAACGAGGCCAACAAATGGGCCTATGAACTGGGCGCGGGGGCCGCATGGTCCGACACCTTTGTGCTGCCGCACGTGAAGGCGGGCCTGTCATGGGGCCGCGGCATCAACATGCGCGACTCCTCGGGTTGGACGGTGGTCGATGCCTCCGTCACAGTGGATGTCAACGACGGGGCCTATCTTGCCAAGGTTGATGCAACGATGGGCCTCAAGTTCACCGAAGTGACAACCGGCATGCTGCAACTATACCTGACCCATCTGGAGGGAGAGACCTTTACAGCCATCTCGCCTTCCTTGGTCTTTCAGCCAAAGCAAAGCAGGTTCAAGCTGCAGGTCGGCTTCGAAACCCCTTCAGAGAATTTCGATGATACAGCGCTGAAGATCGGTCTTTGGAGCGAGTTTTAGCCGCTGCACATGCGCAGGGCGCCACCTGCAAAGGTGACGCCCCAACGCGCGCAATTTGATGGCCTAGCGGTTGTCCATCCGCACTTTGACATGCACCCGTCCACGGACGGCAGAGGGCCATGTGATACGGATCTGGTCGCGGTTGGCGCCTTGGTTCAACTGCGCATAGGGCATGACGTATTGCACCACGTTGCTGGAGTTCCGAATGGGCCCCAATGCCACAATCGCTTCAACGCTGCGGGTATCCCCGCCAAAGGGCAACTGATCCTCGCAATCAATCAACCAGTTGCTGGAAACCGAATTCTGGGTAAAGTCGATCTCCACCTCGTTAGAGACATTGGCAAGGACATTGTGGAACGCATTGCCCC
Source organism: uncultured Sulfitobacter sp. (assembly GCA_937923365.1). GTDB lineage: Bacteria > Pseudomonadota > Alphaproteobacteria > Rhodobacterales > Rhodobacteraceae > Sulfitobacter. The sequence goes on along the minus strand of CALAIJ010000277.1, from coordinate 3,597 downwards.
GCATCGTCACATCGCGGTTGCGTGTCATATCAAGGTCGGCAAAGCTGGTATCCACACGCTCGGCACGGTCGATGGTACCGTTGATGCTGCGGAAGCGGTTACCGGTGATGATCACCCCGTTCAGGAAGTGACCCGCCCCGTAGGGCTTGACCACGATGTAGCTGAACCACGGTGCCACTTCGCCTGAAATGAACACGTTGTCGGTGATCGTCAGCGAACTGAACGAAAAGCCAGAGGTAAACGCGGGCGAAGGATCATACTCGTTCGTCCATTCGACAAAGCAGTTGTCGACATAGTTGGCAGAGATCACCGAACTGGAGAAGTTCTCTGCAATCACCATACCGGCAGAGCGGATACCATTGGCAATCGCGTCGCCTTGGAAAAAGTGGTTCGCCACGATGATGTGGTTTTGCCCCGACAATACACCAAAATGGCGAAAGCGCGTGGCGCGGTTGTTGCGGATCTTGGCGTCGTTCGCATTGACGTTAAACCCGATGGACGTCCGCTGTGGCACGTTCAGCGCATCTTCCGCCGACAGGAACTGACAATTGTCGATCAGCATGCCCTGACACCCGCCACCGATAGAGGTGATCCCACGGTCCAAAGGCCGCGTGATAAAGCAGTTGTTCAACCGGAATGTGTTGCCAAGTGGTGCCAGCATGATCCCGCTGCACCGCCCGCTACACTGGAACTCCACGTCTGCCATACCGAACTTGCTCAGCTGGCTGAAGCCACCGAAATCGACAAGGTACTGGAACTTGTGGAAGGTAAAGTTCTGCGTGCCGGCTGCGTCGTACAACGGATGGTTCAGCTCCAGCGTATTGTTGGCCGTGTTCTTGGACAGAACATAAACCTCGCGGCCTACACCATTGCCTTCGACCAGCGACCCCACCTGCACAGAGCCGATGTTGGTGACATTGGTCAACGTACGGGCACTGCTGGGATTGTAGGTTGCCTGTGACGTGGCGACCTGCGTGTCCCAGTTTGAACTGGGGGCTGCCTCAAGCTGGCCATTGGTGATGACACGGCGTGTGGCATAGAACGTACGGTTTGGCACGGCTGCCTGCATGTCCAGCGGGCCAGTGACCCAGACCTTGCGACCGCCCATGTCCAGTTGCTCGTGATCGACGTTGTTCAGCAACGCCTGAAACGCTTTGAGGAAGGCGGTTTCCTCATCTTCGAACGCTTCGATGTAGGCGGGCAGATCAAAGTTGCGGCGCAACAACAATTGCGCCTCAACGGGCATGCTGACGGTGCCTTCGAATTTGCAAGGATGGTCAAAGGTGACGTCTCCGTTCAACCGGTAAGTGCCTTCGGGCACAAAGATCGTCCGCCCGTTTGCCGCCGCATTCGCTGCTTCGAAAGCAGCTGTGTCATTGGTGGTACCGTCGCCGACAGCGCCATAGTCGCGCACGTCCACCTGAGAAATCATGTCACGCAGGAACACAGAGGTGATGTCTTCCACAATCAGATCGTCGATGCGCACGATGCCGCCGTTCTGCCCCGTCAGATCCAGACCCACATGGCCGTAGACCGCGTCCGTGCCCCAGACCATATCGACGCCACCGCGATCACCGGCACCAATGATGGCGCTGACCTCGACCACTTCGCCGTAGTTGGTCAGCGGCGTCGCGGGCCCTGTCGTCGGCACTCCTGCCACCTGACTGCCGTTGCCCTGCGCCGGATAGGCGGCAATACGCACCGAGGGCAGACTGCCACTGACCGCTTTGACCCGCGCCGTGACGCGCAGATAGCAGCCCGGCAGCAGTGGGGTCTGGCCCATATAACGCACACGCTGCGTGGTCTGGTTCTTGAGGATTTCCAGCGCCCCGCCAAAGTCCTGATCCGCAGGCACAAACGCCGCATTGGGCGCGTTGGCGTAGGTATCAGAACCCGGCGTGCCATCCTCGCTGGAATAAACGCCCAAGCCATCCGCAAAGGGGGCGGGCATCAGCAATACTCCGTCGGTAATCGCCTTGTTCATAAATCGTCCTTTCCATGGAGCACGCATTGGCGCGTGTTTCATCTGGGTTACATCTGACAGGTGGCACCTCGTGGCGCTCGACTTGGGGATGTACCAACCGCGGGTTAAGGCCTGCCCTGACCACCGCGCGGTCGCGGCGCAACACAAGGTGGGTTTTCATGGCGGACCAGACTTGTCTAAGCTGATCCAAACGCACGCGAGGCAACCATGAAAACTTCCAGAATGTTCACCGCAGTAGAGGCCCACGCCGAAGGCGAAGGGGGCCGTGTCATCACCGGCGGCATGCCGCTGCTGCGCGGCGCATCTGTGTTCGAGCAGATGCAGGACATGCAGGCGCGCCACGACGACATCCGCACGCTGATGCTGCAAGAGCCTCGCGGCAATCCGGCACTTTGCTGTAACGCGCTGGTGCCGCCTTGCGACCCTACTGCCGACGCGGGCTTTATCATCATGGAGCAGACCGAATACCCGCCCATGTCCGGCTCCAACCTGATCTGCGTGACAACCGTTTTGCTGGAGACTGGCATCGTGCCGATGGTCGACCCTATCACTTCTTTGACGCTGGAGACCCCGGCAGGCTTGATCACCGTCAAAGCCACCTGCGCGCATGGCAAGGTACAGCGGGTGGCGTTCCTCAACGTGCCTGCCTTCGCGCTGCACCTTGACGTACCGCTGGACGTGCCGGGCTATGGCACGATCGCGGTCGATATCGCTTGGGGTGGCATGTTCTATGTGATCGCGGATGCCGCCGCCTTTCGCATCGACCCGGTCGCGGCGAACGGTGCCGCTATCGTGCGCGCGTCTGAGGCAATGCGCGCGGCAGCTGCCGTGCAATACCCTGTGACGCACCCTGAAAATCCTGGCATCACCGGCCCGACGATTGCGCAACTGACCGCCCCGCCAACCGATCCGGCCACCCATGGCCGTGGCGCGATCACTGTCTCATCCGGCGCCTATGATCCGACGCGCCCTGAGGCATTGACAGGCGCGCTGGACCGCTCTCCTTGCGGTACGGGCACCTGTGCAAAAATGGCGGTTCTGCATGCAAAAGGGCTGCTGGCGACAGGCGAGGATTATGTGAACGCGGGCCCTCTGGGCACCACCTTTACAGGCCGCATTACCGAAACAACCAGGGTCGGCCCCCATGACGCGATCATCCCGACCTTGTCCGGCCGGGGCTGGATCAGCGGCATCAGCCAGCACCTGCTGGATCCGACCGATCCTTTCCAGACCGGTTTCACCGTGGGCGACATTTGGGGCTAGGGTCAGGATCCATTAATCCTCCGCCACTGGCGTCAAAACCGCGAAATTTCAGGGTTTTGAGACATGCAGCAACTAACGGGTTAATTGCAAATGGCTCATGCCGCTGAAATGAAGCGGTTTTGTCGTCCTTCGGATTTGACGGATTTTTCCCGTGAGCATCGTTACATCTGCTTGAAATTCAACAAGAGTTCCTGCGCAGATGCGCCTCGTCACAGGAAAAATCTGTTAAACCAGTGGTGCAGGATTAATGGATCCTGACCCTAGGCGGCAACGCCTGCGGCTTCAAGAACCTGCACACCACCGATACGCCACCCTTCGGCTGTGGGCTCCATCCGGTAGGCAAGCAGATG
>CALAIJ010000276.1 GCA_937923365.1 uncultured Sulfitobacter sp. | reverse complement strand
GCGCGACGGCACATATTAACTAGGCCATTCAACACAGCGGACCTGACACGACATGCCCATCAAAATCCCTTCGGACCTGCCTGCCTACAGCGTGCTGACGCGCGAAGGCGTGATGGTCGTGGACGAGGAACTGGCCGCCCGTCAGGATATCCGCCCCTTGCGGATCGCGCTTTTGAACCTGATGCCCAAGAAAATCCAGACGGAGAACCAGTTCGCCCGCCTGATCGGTGCCACCCCCTTGCAGATTGAGCTGACGTTGCTGCGCATGTCCGACCACCGCACCCGCAACACGGCTGCCGAGCATATGAAAAGCTTTTACCGCCCCGTCAGCGATGTCTGGGACGAAAAGTTCGACGGGCTTATCATTACGGGCGCGCCCATCGAGCATCTGGACTTTGATGACGTAGACTATATTGAAGAACTGCGCCGCGTGATGGATTGGACCCAGACCAACGTGCACTCCACCTTTGGGGTTTGCTGGGGCGGTATGGCCATGATCCACCACTTCCACGGGGTGAAAAAGCACCTGCTGGAGGCCAAGGCCTTTGGTTGTTTCAAGCACCAGAACCTTGATCCTGCCTCGCCCTTCCTGCGCGGATTTTCGGATGAATGCGTGATGCCCGTGTCGCGCTGGACGGAGATGAAGCAGGCCGAAGTTGACGCTGTACCCGCCCTCAAAACGCTGCTGGGCAGTGGCGAGGTTGGCCCCTGCCTGATCGAGGATGCGGCCCATCGTGCGCTTTATGTGTTCAACCACTTTGAGTATGACAGCGGGACACTGAAGGAAGAATACGACCGCGACGTCGCCGAAGGCACGCCCATCAATGTGCCGTGCAATTACTACCCGCAAGATGATCCTGCGGCCCAGCCGCTCAACCGTTGGCGCAGCCATGCGCATCTGCTTTATGGCAACTGGATCAACGAGATATACCAATCCTCCCCCTACGAGGTCGAAGATATTGGGACGTAAAATGATCATATTCCTGCTCTTGCTGGCGGTGCTGATTGGCGCCGTGCAATGGCGCGCCGCCGCGCGCGAAAAGGCAGCAGAGGCAAGCCATCCGCCCACGGGACAGATGATCGACGTGGACGGCATCACCGTGCATGCACAAGTGATGGGCGAAGGCCCTGATCTGGTGCTGATCCACGGCGCCAGCGGCAACCTGCGCGAGTTTACCTTTGACCTGACCGACCGTTTGAAAGACCGCTACCGTATCATCGCCTTTGACCGTCCGGGATTGGGCTATACGGACCGCTTGCCCGACAAGCTGGGTGCGTGGAACACGGACGCGGAGACGCCTCAGGAACAGGCGGCTTTGTTGCAAAAGGCCGCTGACAAACTGGGGGTCTCCAACCCGATTGTGCTGGGCCATTCCTACGGCGGCGCTGTGGCATTGGCATGGACCCTGTCGCGCACCCAAGAGACCGCAGCCCTTGTCCTGATCGGCGCGGTGTCAGAGCCTTGGACGGGCAGTCTGGGCGCGCTTTATGATGTGACCAGTTCGGCCATCGGTGGCGCACTTGTGATCCCGCTTGCGACGGCCTTTCTGCCCCACAGCTATGTGGACCGCAGTATTGACGTGATCTTTGATCCGCAAACAGCCCCCGAAGGATATGGCGATCATATCGGTGGCGGGCTGACCCTGCGGCGCATATCGACGCGGGCAAACGCCCAGCAGGTGAATTCCCTGCTGCCGCATGTTGTTGATATGAAAAAGCAATATGGTACCCTCAACCTGCCGATCGAGATGGTGCATGGCGACACGGATGTGATCGTGCCCGCCCACATCCACGCGCAGGTCTTTGTGGACGAAGTGCCCTCCGCACGGCTGGAGCTGCTGGAAGGCGTGGGCCACATGCCCCATCACGCCAACCCGCAGGCCACAGTCGACGCAATTGACCGCGCCGCAGCCCGCGCAGGTTTGCGTTAATCGCATTAACATCCCATATAGAGGGCAGACCCAATGATCCGGAGGCCCCCGATGGAGCTGCCCTTTGACGGTGCAATCAGCGCCTTTTTCGAAAACGACGCCCCTGACGATATCCGCAGCGCCATCGCGCGCGCCGAGAAGGGCGATATCCTGAGCCCCAGCTATCCGCACAGCGAACGGCTGGCGCGCAAGGTTTACGAGAAAGACTTTGCCAAGCTACAGATCGAAATGGTCAAACTGCAATCCTGGGTCCGCGACAGCGGCACCCGCATTGCAATGGTCTTTGAGGGTCGTGATGCCGCTGGCAAAGGCGGTACAATCAGCCGTATGCGCGCCAATCTGAACCCGCGTGCCGCCCGTGTAGTCGCCCTCTCCAAGCCCACCGAAAAAGAAGCGGGCGAATGGTATTTCCAGCGCTACATCAAACACTTGCCCTCCAAGGGTGACATGATTTTCTTTGACCGTTCATGGTATAATCGCGGCGTGGTCGAACATGTCTTTGGCTTTTGCACGCCTGCACAGCGCACCCATTTCTTTGGTCAGGTCCAACCGTTTGAGCAGATGCTGGTCGAGGACGGCATTCACCTGTTCAAGTTCTGGCTTAACGTCAGCCGCGCAGAGCAACTGCGCCGGATGCTGGCCCGTGAAAGCGATCCGCTCAAGCAATGGAAGCTCAGCAG
>CALAIJ010000275.1 GCA_937923365.1 uncultured Sulfitobacter sp. | reverse complement strand
GCCTGACTGACTTTGAGGAATACGCGGCCTTTCTGACGTCTTCAGACGGCACCAACGAACGCAGGCGGCTGATCTCAGCCCTGACGACCAATGTCTCCCATTTCTTTCGCGAGGATCACCACTTTGACCGCATGATCACTTTGGTGCGGCAGCGTTTGCCTGACCTGCGGGCGGGCAAGCCTGTGCGGATCTGGTCTGCCGGCTGCTCCCAAGGGCAAGAGCCGCTGTCGATTGCAATTGCCCTGAGCGAGGCCATGCCCGAGATCACCAGCCATGACCTGCGCATTCTGGCAACCGATATTGATCCGAAAGTCATCGCCTTTGCAAAGGCGGCTACCTACGAAAAGCGCATGACTAAACGGGTGTCCCCCGCTTTGATGGACCGCTACTTTGTCCCGCTTGATCCCCCCGGTCAGGTGCAGCATTTCGAGGCAACGCCCGAAATTCTCTCATTGGTCCGCTACCGGGAGCATAATCTTCTGGGGCAGTGGCCCATGAAAATGCCGTTTGATATCGTCTACTGCCGCAACACCGTGATTTACTTCGACGTCAAAACCCAAAGTGCCTTGTGGCCGCGTTTCAGACAAATTCTGAAACCGGACGGGTTTCTCTTTCTGGGCCACTCCGAGCGGATCAATGCCCCCGCAGAATTCGGTTTTCAATGTGTGGGTCCAACCACCTACCAACCCATCAATTGCTGATGGCGCTTTGACCTGAGAAGGATTGCACATGGCTTTGCGCGACAAACTACACGTGATGGTGGTGGACGACATGTCCACCAGCCGCGGCCTGATCACACAGGCGCTTGACGAAATGGGCGTGCGCTGCGTCGATACTGCCGACAACGGAAAAGAGGCCGTTCGCCGTCTGGCAACGCGCCCTGCCCATTTGGTCATCTCTGATTACAACATGCCTGAAATGGACGGGCTGTATTTGCTGCAAAACCTCCGCACGACACCAGCCACGCAGAATGTCGGATTCATCCTGATTACCGGCAAGGCCGAACCACGGATCATTGAGCATGGGAAGAAGATGGGCATGAACAATTACATCACAAAGCCCTTTTCCGTGCAGGACTTACGCACCTGCGTCGAAGCGGTGGTGGGACGCCTGTAAAGATGCCTGATACAGACCTTTCCGCACATCTACCCATGTCAGTCTTCTTCGGACGGCTTACCAAACATCTGGAGCGGTTGGCGCGGGCTGCGCAAGTGTTGGATGACGCATCAGCTGATGACCCGTTGCAAACGCCTTCTGCCACATCAATCACCGCCTTGCAGAACACCGATTATCTGCGCCAGGCGTTAAACGATCTGGTTGCCGTTTCCGCACAGCTCAGCCAGGCAGAAACACTTGGAACCCTTTCCGCCCCTCAAAGCGCACAGATCGCTGCGGGTTTGTCACTTGACGAGATTCGAAGGCTGCTGGCACCCGAAGAAGCGACCGCTTTGCCCGATGACGTCGACGTCGCACCGGGCGAGATGCAATTTTTCTGACAGGCTTGCGCGCTTGGCGCTCTCAGAACAGCTCCACCGCGCCGCCCAAACCTTGGCCTTTCTTCAGATTGGTCTCAGGCGCATGTTGAATAGCCAATGTGCGCACCCGTGCCGCCCCAGTCGTAGGCGAGAACATGACCTGACGGGCGTCTCGACCGCCCAATGATTGCCCGACCACCAGAATTCTTTCGCATCGCAGGTAATTGATTGTGAACTGAGCGTTCGTCGTGCCGATCACCGACAATCCGGGAACCATCTGCGCGCCGCCAAAGACCTTTGCCAAAAGCCGTGTCCGCTTGCCCCCAAGTTTCATCACAGCGTTGATCAGCGTTTCCATTGCATGGATCCCCGCCTGATCGTTTTGGTCGGGCATCGCCCTGTGTCTGGTCAACAGGATGTGGTTCATGCCGCCAACCTTGGCCATCGGCTCCCACAGGCAGACAGCGACGCAGGACCCCAGCAAGGTGGAGATCGCAACTTCGGGGTCTTTACTGGCTGCCTGCTCGCCCTGTGTGATCTGGATCAGCCGGTTTTTCATGCGCGACCCTTTTGACAGGCGCGGGCGTGTTCTTGCGCCCAGAGGTTCAGGGTCTCTGCGATTTCCTCAGGCGGTAACTGCTTTTCAACGGCCCCCAAAGTCATGGCAGCACCGGGCATTCCATAGGCGACGCTGCTGGCTTCGTCCTGAGCGAGCGTGCGGGCCCCCTGCGCGCGCAATGCCTTGAGACCAAGCGCACCGTCCCGCCCCATGCCGGTCAGCAAGACGGCAAACACGTCTTTTGCCTCCTGAACGGCCGACTGGAACAAAGCGTTTACTGACGGGTAGTGCAAGCTTCTCTCGGTCGCGGCGCACAAGCGACTGTGCCAAAGGCCGGACTTGCGGTAGACTTGTGCGTGCGTTTCACCAATAGCAGGTGCCAGCATGACCTGCCCTGGCCCAAGGGCCTCGTTGTCGCGCAGCAGCCCCACAGACTGGGCAAACTTTCTGTCCAGCATTTGAGAAAAGCTTGCCAGAAAGGTCCCCGGCATATGTTGAACGATGACCACAGGGGGGCCTTCGGGGTGCAGACCATGCAGGACCGTTTCCAGTGCAGTCACGCCACCGGTTGAGGCCCCAATGAGGACGATCGGCATCGACTTGGCCAGCTTCATGGCCGCCCCATGATCCACCGACGCCGGTACAGAATAGCGGGTTGAGACGGTGCTGCAGGCCGCGCCATAGACGCGGCGCCCCAGATCCCGTTGAAGGTCAGGATCGCTCATCCGCGATGGCTTGAGGATACAGTCCACAGCCCCCAAAGACAGCGCGCGCACCGCAGCCTCGGATCCGCGCCGCGTCGCAGAGGAGACCATGACCACCGGCATCGGTCGCAGGCGCATCAGACGGTCCAGAAACTCCAACCCGTTCATCCCCGGCATTTCGATGTCCAATGTCACCACATCGGGTCGGGTTTCCTTGATGATGGCGCGCGCCGCCTGGGCATTTGATGCCTCGCCAACCACCCGCAAACGGTTATCAACGCTCAAGACCTGACGCAGCCAACGCCGCATCGTGCGTGAATCGTCAACAATCACCACGGTTTTGGCGGCGGCAGAGCTTCGCTTTGACACGCCGTAATTCATATGTAAATCAGTGTCCTGCCGCATGAACCTCATCCTGAATGCGTCTTGGGCAGGTGGTGTCATTCCACCATCATGTGCGGCACCGCCCCTTGGGTACTGCCACACCTAAAGCGGGGGGATGAAAGATTGATTATGCTGACAGGCGAAGTCCTGAGAATTCTAGCGATTATCTCGCGCGTCCTGACATCAAAGCCCGCGGCACATGCCCCCAAGGTCAATCGTGTCGGTGAAAGACGGACCTGTAGGTGCGGATGGATTTATCCGCGATCATTTTTCCCGCAGCCGCATTGAACGCCTCAAAATGACTGGTCTTCATATGTGCCTCAAACGCTGCGCGATCTGTATAGACTTCGTAGAGAAACACCTGATGCGGGTGATCGGCATCCGTGCAAACGTCAAACCGCAGGCACCCGGCCTCCGTTTCTTGCGAGGCTGTTGCATTGGCCTGCATCAAGGGCAGAAATGCCTCCCACTCCTGCGGGTGAATGGTGAATGTGACAGCAACGGCATAGGCCATAGAGGCTCCTTTTCATGAAGTCTGCATCTTAGGTCCAGCGATCCAATATAGGCAACACCGCGCGTGCCTGTCAGCCCGCGTCAGCCCCGCGCTGGAATGTCACGCACCCGTCAAAAATCGTCGTTACCGCAGTGGCTTGCGTTACATCCGCAGGGGCGAGCGCGGCAAGATCATGGCTCATGACCGCGATGTCGGCCGCCATGCCAACGGCCAGGGTGCCTTTGATGTCTTCGTTGAACTCAACCCAGGCGTTGTCGCGGGTATAGCTGGCCAGCGTATCGTGCAGGCTTTGGGTCTGGTCGGTCCATTCAGGGCCCAGATCAAGGGGCGCTATCGCCGCTTTCACGCTGGGCATGACATCCACGGGTATCACCGGCCAGTCCGTCGAAAAAATCACCTTGGCCCCTGCTTGCCGTATGGTTTGCCACGCATAGGCCCCCTTGATCTGGTCAGGATGCAGGTATTTGCCAACCGCGCCGGGCGGAAAGATATGCCCGATCGGCGCGTGTCCGGGCTGAAGCGAGGCGACAATGCCCAAGTCAGCAAGACGCGGGATATCATCGGGGTGGATCACCTCGATATGTTCGATCCGGTGGCGGCTGTCGCGCGCACCATTGGTGGCTTGTGCTGCCTCATAGGCATCGATCGTGCGGCGCACGCCCGCATCCCCAATCGCATGCACCGCAATCTGAAAGCCAAGACGGTCAGCTTCGGTACAACAGGCAACAAAGTGGTCTTGGGTAAAGACTTCGTCGCCCCTGTTGTCGCCTGCGCCCATCTCGCCCGGATAGGGGCGCAGCATCAAGGCGGTGCCACTTTCAACCACACCGTCGATGAACATCTTGACGTGGCTACAGCGAACCTTGTCGCCTTGGAAACGGTCACGCATTACGGGCGCCTCGGCGGTCAGGCGCTCCAGCGGATCGGTGCCCTTCATGTGGAACGGCACATGACAGCGACACAGGAGCCGTCCTTCGGCCTCAAGTTCGCTCAGCAATTCCAACTGATAGGTATTGCCGTCCATCAGGTGCAATCCGGTGATGCCTTGCGCCGCGCAATGGGCCAGCCCGCGGGCAATGACGTCCTTGTCCATCTCGCGTTGCTTTTCAGTGGCGGGCGGCTGCGGGTCGCGGCCTGTGGTCAGGCCCATCATGTCGCGGCCACCGTGGCGTGTCAGGGCAAGGATCGGACTATAGGCACCGGGCTCCAGCAACTCTCCATTGGCGTGCCCGTCATCGCCCATCACGATCTCGGAGCCTGCATCCACCTTGCCACCATCAAACAGCCCCGCGGCCTTGAGAGCGGCTGTATTGGCCCAGATCGTGTGGTGGTCCGGTGCGAACATCGCCAAGGGGCGCTCTGTAAGGATCGCATCCAGATCATGGCGGGTCAGCGTGCGGCCGGTGCCAAGGATGCCATAATCGGCCATCACGCAGAACACGATCTCGTCGTCGGGGTTGGCCTGCGCGTAAGGCAGGATCGCGGCTTTCATCGCGTCCAGCCCTTCGACACCGTAGAGGTCCAGCAGGTCCAGCTCCACCGAGCCGCCAAAAAGGTGCACATGGCTGTCGATGAACCCGGGCAGAACGGTGCCGCCTTGTGCGTCGATTATCTGTGTGTCGGGGCCTGCATGGGCATCCATGTCCGCGTCGCTGCCGACAGCTGTAATTTTGCCCTTTGTGATGGCAAGGGCTTGGGCATCGGATGTGGCCGCGTCAAAGGTGATCAGGCGGCCATTGCGGATGATGATATCGGCAGACATGAGGCAGGCTTTCGTTTTGAGAGGGTGCAGCCCCGCCAAAGGGCGGAGCCGCAAAGCTGCTTACTTTTGCAGTTCGGTCCAGATTGCGGTGTAAAGCTTGGTCGCCGCTGGCGAACAGGTCTTGGCCACATAGGCCGCCCCTTTCAGGTCATCTGGAATGATCACTTCGGGTGCGGATTTCATATCCTCCGGCATAAAGGCATCAGAGCCTTTGATCCCGTTGGCATAACGCGCAAATGACGACAGCATTGCGGCATTCTCGGGGTCCATGATGAAGTTGAGGAAGGTCTTGGCCTCCTCCACGTTCTTGGCATCCGCAAGGATCGCGGCGTTGTCCATCCAGACAGGATAGCCCTCCTGCGGATACCCAAAGGCGATGTCCTCGTTCTGCACCCGCGCGCGGAATGACGCGCCATTCCAGTTCACACCGGCAGAGAGGTCATTCTTGGCGTATTTCTCGATGTTGCCATAGTCCATCGACAGCCAGTTGGGTTTGGCCGCTTGCAACAGGTCGCGCACCTTCATGAGGGTTTCGCGATCCTCTGTGCATTGCTCGCCGCCAGCGTATTTGATGGCCAAGCCCATCACGTCGTTCATCTCGGGCACGACGTTGATTTTGCCTTTCAGCTCTTCGGGCGGGTCAAAGATGACAGCGGCGGTGTTGATGTCGCCGCTATAGACGGAGGTGTTCACGGTGATGCCCACCGTTCCCCACTGCCATGGCACGGTGTACTTCCGGCCGGGGTCGAAATCGACATCGACCCACTGCGGGTCCATGTGCTTGAAATTCTCCATCTGGTTGGGATTGCTTTCCATCAACAGGCCTTCACCGACAAATATCGGAATATAGGTGCCGGAAGGGACAACGATATCAAAGCCATGGCCGCCGGCCTTAATCTTGGCCAGCGCCGTATCGTTGCTGTCGTAATCCGTGATGGAGACCTTGATCCCCGTCTCTTTCTCGAACTTCTCGATCATCTCGGGCGAGGTGTAGTTGCCCCAGTTGTAAAGGTTCAGTTGCCCGTCCGCAAAGGCGGGGCCCGCGCAGATCAGGGCCAGCGCTGTGAGTGTCTTTTTCATGTGTAGTCTCCCTTTAGTTTCTGAATTTACTCAACAGAGTGAAGGCGATCACCATGGTGACCGATATGCCCAGAAGGGCGGTGGAAATGGCGTTGATCTCGGGCGTCACCACGCGGCGCAACTGGCCCAGCATATAGGTGGGCAGCGTGTCCTGACCGGCGGATTTCACGAATTCGGTGATGACCACATCATCAAGGCTGATCACAAACGCCAGCATCGCCCCCGCAAGAATACCCGGCCAGAGCTGCGGCAGGGTAATGCGGCGGAAAGCCTGAAAGGGGGTCGCGTAAAGGTCGGCGGCCGCTTGTTCCAGCGTCAGGTCCATCCCCTGCAGACGGGCGCGAATGGGCAGGTAGGCGAAGGGAATGCAAAAGGCCGAATGGGCAATGATCAGATAGAAAAGCCCCGTGTAGCCTGTCGCCACCTTGATCATCGCGAAAAAGATCAGCAGTGCCACAGCCGTCACGATTTCCGGCACCATCAAGGGCTGGTTGATCATCGCAAAGACCGTTGTCTGGCCTTTGAACTTGCGCGTGCGCGTGGTGGCAAGGGCGGCCAGAACCGCCACTGTGGTCGAAATGCCCGACGCCCAGACCGCGATGACCAGTGACCTGAAGGTCGCCTCCTGCACTTGTTCGTTGGCCCAGGCAGAGGTGTACCAGCGCCATGAGAACCCCTCCCAAATGGCGATAGATGTACCTGCGTTGAAAGAATAGACCACCAGCAGGATAATCGGCATATAGAGCATCACGAAACAGGCAATCGCGATGCCTGTAAAGCCTGTTTGCTTGCGGATATCGAAGGCGCGATCAGCCATGGCGCACCTCTTCGTTTCCGGCGGCGCGGACGTAGGCCAGCAAGGCCACCATCACAATCGCCAGCAGCGTAATGGACAGTGCAGCCCCCAGTGGCCAGTTACGGCCCTGCCCGAATTGCAATTCGATGAGGTTGCCAATCATCAACTGGTTGCCCCCGCCCATCACACGCGGCGTCACATAGGCCCCCAACGATGGCACGAAAACAAGGATCGATCCTGCGATCACGCCCGGTTTGACCAGGGGCAGGATCACCCTGCGCAGCACACGCAAACGGGTGGCATAAAGGTCGTACCCTGCCTCCACCAGATTGAAATCCAATCGCTCCAGCGAGGCGTAGACCGGCAACACCATCAGCGGCAGGTACACATAGAACATGCCCAGGATGATGGAGAATTCCGTGAACAGCATCTGGATCGGCTCATCAATCACGCCAATGCCCAGAAGGATGGTATTGATCGTCCCTTCGTTGCGGATCAGTTCAAGGACCGCAAAGGTACGGATCAGCAGATTTGTCCAGAACGGGATGATGATAAGCAACATCCAGAAATCACGCTGTTTCTTGGGCCGCGTTGCAATGAAATACGCCGTTGGAAAGCCAAAGATCAGGCAGGCCAGCGTTGTCATCAGCGACAGTTTGATTGACCGCCAGAAGATGCTCAGGTGGGCATCCGACCAGCCCAGTGTTTCGTCGAAAATGTCGCGCTGGAAGACAACGTTGAACCACGCCTCACCCGAGAATGTCCAGACCACGCCGCCGTAGTCACCAGGGGTCAGGAAGGAATAGACCAATGTGATCAACAAAGGCCCCGAGGCCGCAAAGACCAAAATCACCAGTGCCGGTGTCAGCAGCAGCCAGCGGCGCCGCGTTGCCTTGCGTTCAAGCACTTGGGAGAGATCGGACATCGCGCTAATCCCTCAGAACCTGTGCGGTCGCGGGCGGGAAATGCACGCCAACGCGGTCGCCCGTTGCGAACGCGACTGTTACATCCGGCCCGTTCTGCTGGCGCAGCACAAAGGCGGTGCCATCATCCAAGGCCACGTGGAAATGCGTGTCGGTGCCGAAATAGACCACCTCCCCCAAGGTGCCAGACAAAAGGCCCGCTTCTTCGGTCGTGAGCCGCGCGTATTCGGGGCGCACCGCCAGGGAAACCTTGCCTTGTACTGGCGCGCCGCTGACCGTGATTTCCTTGCCCGAGGACAGGCGTATGGTTGTGCCATCCGCACTCACAGTCTCTGCCGACAGAAAGTTCGTGTCACCGATGAAATCGGCCACAAAGCGGTCACTGGGGTGGTCGTAGATGTCACGCGGCCCGCCGATCTGGCGGATGGCACCGTCCGACATCACAGCGATGCGGTCTGACATGGTCAGCGCCTCTTCCTGGTCGTGGGTGACAAAGATGAAGGTGATGCCCGTTTCGGTCTGCAACCGCTTCAGTTCCAATTGCATCGCCTTGCGCAGCTTGAAATCCAGCGCGCTGAGGGGTTCATCCAGCAGCAAGACTTTTGGCTTGGGGGCAAGGGCGCGGGCTAAAGCAACCCTTTGTTGCTGCCCGCCCGATATCTGGCTGGTCTGCCGATCCGCCATCTGCGTCATCTGCACCAACGCCATCATTTCCTCCACAGCGGCGTTGATTTCGGCGCGGGGCCTTCCCAGCATTTCCAAGCCAAAGCCGATGTTTTGCGCGACGGTCATATGCGGAAACAGCGCATAGTTCTGGAACACGGTGTTGATCTGACGCTTGTGCGGCGGGGCGTCCAGCAGGCTGGTGCCGAACATTTCAAGCGTGCCCGAGGTGGGATGTTCAAACCCCGCGATCAGCCGCAAGATTGTGGTCTTGCCGCAGCCCGACGGGCCCAACAGAGTAAAGAATTCATTGTCGAGGATATCAAGATCAATACCGCCAAGCGCGTGCACGGGCGGCTGACCCGGATATGTCTTGCGCAAATTCCGCGCACTGATTGCTGTGGTCACACACCACCCCCCGATTGACAAGGAAGCGCGCCTTGGCAGCAGGCGCATCGCTTCTCTTCAAATGATTGCGCCAATCAGGCTTGCTGGATATACCCCTCTAGGGGTATTTAATTGGAATATATGACGCCATAACGGGGTATTTCATGCGCGATCTGTCGACAAACGACATTGCCCGCCTGCGCAAAGCCATGGCGAGCGTAGGCACAGATGCCTTCTTTCAAGCGTTCCGAAACCTGTTACGCGCACGCATGCCCTTCGGCACGTTTCTATTGATGCGCTTTGATCCGGCCAAGCCGCCCGTCTTGCTGGATAGCTGGTTTCGTATCCGTGAACTGCCCGCACAGGCCCTGCGCGAATATGTGGACACGACCTATCCCTTTGATCCGTTTTTCCAATACCGGGACCTGCCGCCCGAAGGCGGATTTTACCGGATCAATGAAATCGCGCCCGACAGGTTCTTTTCGTCCGAATATTACCTCCAATATTATCGCGCCACGGGGCTCTGCGACGAAGTGGGGTTGCTGGCCCCCCTGCCCTCGGGGGCTGTCGCACATCTGTCCATCAGCCGCTTTGAGAAGGCGGGCCCCTTCAAGCGGCGCGAAATCCGGTGTCTGAGACACCATGCGCCACTGTTGCTGGAACTGCTGAAACAGCATTGCGCTGCGGGGGCGTTGCCGGAGGTAACCGCCCCGCATTCTGGGCTGCCCTCGCTGCCGGATGCCATTCGCGCCCATGCGCGCGAAACGCGGGACAGGCCGCTGACCCAGCGCGAAGGCCAGATTGCGGCACTTGTGTTGCAAGGGCACTCAAACGGGTCAGCGGCCCTGAGCCTTGGTATCGCGCGCGAGACCTGCAAGGTGCACCGGCGCAACCTTTATCGCAAACTGGCGATATCGTCCCAACGCGAGCTGTTTGGCCTGTTAAAACACCTGCTGTAGGGCGCCTGCACCTGATACGCCCTAGCTTTTCATGCGTGCAAAAGTCGGATCATACGGCGATGGCGCAATCACCGTCGCATCCACCATGGTCCCGCATAGATCAAGCGGCATCGTTGTCCCAACCGCCGCCATCCGAGGCTCGACAAAGGCGTAGGCAAGGTTCTTGCCCGTCCTGTGCCCCCAATCCCCTGAGGTAATCGTGCCGACGACCGTGTTGCCGTCCATCAGGGACGCGCCGCCATGGGCTGGCGTCGTGGTATTCCCTATCTCAAGCGACACTAGCTGTCTGACAGGGCCCGCTTTGTGCAGTTCAAGCAGCGCGTCACGGCCAAGAAAATCGCCCTTGTCGAGGTTCACAAAGCGCGCAAGACCTGTCTCGAACGGGTCGAATTCGGTGATGATATCGGCTTTCCAATGCAAGAACCCCTTCTCCATCCGCATGGAATCCACAGCGCGCGCACCAAACAGCTGCAAGCCGTGGGCCGTGCCTGCGTCTCGCAGCGCGAGGTAAGCCGCATAGAGCGCGGCATTGGGGACGTGGATCTCATAGGCCAACTCCCCGGAAAAGCTGACCCCCATCACGGTTGCAGGCGCAAAGCCTACGAAACATTCGCGCACAGACAGCCAAGGGAACGCTTGGCGCGACCAATCCCCGCGCGCGCAGGCAGAGAGCACATCGCGTGCCTTGGGGCCTGCCAGCACGAGGATCGTCTGGTCGTTGGTCAGACTGCGGATCTGCACGTCTTCATCCGCGTGCAGATGTGCGGTCAGCCAGTCCATATCATGAAACTCCGCCGCGGCGGCAGAGCCGTACCAGACCCGCGCAGGGCCGCGGTCAGAGGCGGGCAGATTGGCCACCGTCGCCTCGCCCTTTAGGCGGCCATGGTGGTTCAGCAGATACCCAAGGCCCACACGCCCGTCCCGTTTGGTGACAGTGCCGCAGAACATCCGGTCCAGAAACCGGTGGCGGTCCGCGCCTGTGATCTCGAAGCGGTTGAAACCGTTGACCTCGCAAAGCCCGACGTTCTCCACCACGTTACGCACTTCGGCGGCGATCACATCAAAGGCCTCGTCGAAATCGAAGTTGAGCGTGGGGTGAAAATCGGGCGTGGGCTTGATGTAGTCCACCCGTTCCCAGCCATTGACGACAGTGAACTCTGCCCCTTCGGCGGCAAGGATCGGGGTCAGTGGCGTGGTCTTGGCCGGACGCCCTGCGGGGCGATGCTCGTGCGGGAAGTGGAACCTGAATTCGTTTTGATAGTCCTCGATGGCTTTGAGGACGGTCATCTCCACGTTGGCGTGGCCGGTAAAGCGTCGCGGGTCGATGCACCACGTGTCGTACTGCGCCTCGCCGTGCACGATCTGCTGGGCCAACAACCAACCGTGACCGCCGCCCTCGCCCACACCCGCACGCAGACCGATGATACAAAACGCATTGCGCTTGCCCGGAATGGGCCCAACCAAGGGCGCACCGTCGATGGTATAGGTGATGGGGCCGTTGACGATCCGCTTGATCCCCACTTCGGTCAGCGCTGGCATGCGGGCAAAGGCCCCTTCCAGCACGTCCATCACGCGGTCAAGATCATCAGGGCACAGATCATTGGCAAACGAGGGGCTGATCCCGTCCATACCCCATGGCTTGCAGTCCTGCTCGTAAAAGCCGACCAGCAGGCCGTTCTTTTCCTGACGGCTGTAGTAGTCCGATATGGGGCAGCGCAGCAGCGGCATGCGGTGGCCGGCCTCGGCGATGGCGGGAATATCTTCGGTGACGAAGTACTGGTGCTCCATCGAAGCGACAGGGTGATGAACCCCCATCATCGCGCCGACTTCGTTAACGCGGTAGCCGCCTGCATTCACCACAATATCGGCGTCGATATCGCCTTTGTCGGTCTGCACGGTCCAGGTGTCATCGCTGTGTTGCGTCAGCCCCGTGACGGCTGTGTGGCGGTAGACCTCAGCACCTGCCTTGCGTGCATGAAACGCCAGCGCCTGGCACAATTGCGCCGGATCAATATCACCGTCCTGCCCGTCCCAAAGCCCGCCCAGCAGGTTCTCGGTCGAGATCAGCGGATGGCGGCGGGCGCATTCTTCGGCGTCGATCACCTCGAACTCGACCCCCATGCCGCGCGCCATGGACGCAAAGTGGCGATAGCCCTGCATCTGCTCGGGCGTGTTGGCCAGCCGGATGCCGCCGTCCCCGTGGTGATAGCCCACCGGATACTCGGGGTCATCGCGCAGCTTCTTGTAAAGGTTCACGGAATGCGTCTTGAGCCCCACCATCGTCTGGTTCATGCCAAAGTTGGTGACTTGCGCGGCCGAATGCCAGGTAGTGCCCGAGGTCAGTTCGTCCCGCTCGATCAGAACCACGTCTGACCAGCCTTCCTCCGTCAGGTGATAAAGCGTGGAGCAGCCCGCGATCCCCCCTCCGATAACGACGACCCGCGTGCGTGACTTCATGCACTTTCTCCCGTTCAAACAAGGCGCAAGCCCTGCGCCATTTTGGCACAATCGTTAACGGCGGAAGAGGGGCTGCGCCAGACTGAAAGTGAGGGTCGAGGTATCCGCCTTGAGCCACAAGACGACCAACTTGGCCTTCCGCTACCAGCAACTGACCACCAACGCGTCCGCTTTTGTAGATTTCGGTCAATTGAGAAGGCTCTTCTTTGCTCGCGAAACTTTCGTGCA
>CALAIJ010000274.1 GCA_937923365.1 uncultured Sulfitobacter sp. | reverse complement strand
GACCTGATTGACCAGATCAGCGACGACAATGCATCAGGCGAATACTACCTCACGGATGTGGTCGCGCTGGCCCGCGCCCGAGGGCTTAGCGCCACGGTTGTGACCTGCGATGAAAGCGAAACACTGGGCGTCAACTCTCGCGAGGATCTTGCCGCCGCCGAGGCGCTTTTCCAGACCAACGCCCGCGCCACCCTGATGGAGGACGGCGTCACGATGATGGCCGCCGACACTGTCTATCTTGCCCGCGATACGGTTATCGGTCGTGACGCGGTGATCGAGCCGAACGTGGTCTTCGGGCCGGACGTGACCGTTGAAAGCGGCGCGACCATCCGTGCGTTTTCGCATCTTGAAGGGTGCCATGTCTCGCGCGGCGCCATCGTCGGGCCTTACGCCCGTTTGCGTCCTGGAACGGAACTTTCCGAGCACGTCCGCATCGGCAACTTTGTCGAGGTCAAGAATGCCCGCATCGCGGAAGGCGCCAAGGTGAACCACCTGAGCTACATTGGTGACGCAACCGTGGGCGCCCGCGCAAACATTGGCGCGGGCACAATCACCTGCAACTATGACGGCGTGATGAAGCACCACACAGACATCGGCGCAGATGCGTTCATCGGGTCAAATACGATGCTCGTGGCCCCCGTTTCTATCGGGGATGGAGCGATGACGGGCAGCGGGTCTGTCATCACGTCAGACGTTGAACCTGACGCATTGGCCTTGGCCCGTGCGCCACAGGTCGAAAAACCGGGCATGGCCCGCAAATTGTTCGATATGTTAAAGGCCAAGAAGGCCAGAGCGCAGCGAGGCAGCTAAAAATGTGCGGTATTGTAGGTGTCTTGGGCAACCACGAAGCAGCGCCCATCTTGGTGGAGGCGCTCAAACGTCTCGAATATCGGGGCTACGATTCTGCCGGAATCGCCACGGTCAACGACGGCACGCTTGCGCGCAGGCGCGCAGTGGGCAAGCTGGTGAACCTGTCAGATTTGCTGGTGCATGAACCACTGGCGGGCAAGTCCGGCATCGGCCACACCCGCTGGGCCACCCATGGCGCGCCCACGGTGACCAACGCGCACCCCCATCAGGCGGGTGGTGTGGCGGTAGTTCACAACGGCATCATCGAAAACTTCCGCGAGTTGCGCGAAGAACTGGCTGCATCTGGCGTGACATTCGTCACCGAGACGGACACCGAAACCGTCGCCCTGCTGACCCAGCACCACATGGCGCAGGGCATGGCCCCGGTAGAGGCCGCGACCGCGACCTTGGCCCGTCTTGAGGGGGCCTTTGCCCTCGCCTTTCTATTTGATGGCGAAAACGACCTGATGATTGCTGCGCGCAAAGGCTCCCCTTTGGCCATCGGCTATGGCACTGGCGAAATGTTCGTAGGCTCCGATGCGATTGCATTGTCGCCGCTGACGGACCGCATCAGCTATCTGGAGGAAGGCGACTACGCCGTTCTCACCCGCAACTCTGTGGAAATCCGCGATGCCAATGGCACGCTGGCCAACCGTGCCATCAAGACCATCCAGATCGACAACACCCGGATCGACAAAGGTGGCCACAAGCACTTCATGGCCAAGGAAATTGCCGAACAACCCGGCGTTTTGCAGGCAGCATTGGACCACTACCTGAGCGAAGAGGGCCAGATCACCCTGCCCGCTGGCGGGATCGACTTTACCCAGATCGACCGGATCACCATGGTTGCCTGCGGCACCGCTTATCTGGCCTGTCTGACAGCGAAATACTGGTTTGAGCAGATTGCCCGTGTCCCTGTGGAGGTCGATGTGGCCTCTGAGTTCCGGTATCGCGAGCCGCCGATTTCACCACGCACTCTGGCAGTCTTTGTCAGCCAATCAGGCGAAACCGCCGATACACTCGCCGCCCTGCGCTATTGCGACGGCAAGGCTGCCGCCATCGCATCGGTTGTGAATGTGCCCGAAAGCTCCATCGCGCGCGAGAGTGACCTTTACCTGCCGATCCACGCAGGTGTCGAAGTGGGCGTGGCCTCCACCAAAGCGTTTACCTGCCAGTTGACTGTGCTGTTCGCAATGGTCCTCAAGGCGGCCCATGACAAAGGCGCGCTTGATGACGCGGGCCTTGCAGCCCATGCCGCCGACCTGCGCTCCATGCCCGGGATCATCAATGCCGCACTGGCGCAGAATGACAGGATGCGGGCTGCCGCGCGCAAGCTGGCCTCTGCCCGTGATGTGCTGTTTCTGGGCCGTGGACAGATGTACCCACTGGCGCATGAAGGCGCCCTAAAGCTGAAAGAAATCAGCTATATACATGCCGAAGCTTATGCATCAGGTGAACTTAAACATGGCCCCATCGCCTTGGTCGATGAAAACGTGCCTGTGGTCGTCATGGCGCCTCGCGACGCGCTTTTTGACAAGACCGTCTCCAACATGCAGGAAGTCATGGCGCGCAAAGGCAAAGTGATCCTGATTTCCGACGCTGAGGGCATCAAGGAAGCTGGCGCAGGCGTTTGGGCGCACATCGAAATGCCCCGCATCGCAGAGGCTCTGAACCCGATCCTTTACGCAATCCCTGCGCAGCTTCTGGCCTATCATACCGCTGTTGCCAAAGGCACGGATGTGGATCAGCCTCGCAACCTCGCCAAATCTGTGACGGTGGAGTAATGGCCAAGCAATTCACCGCACTTGAGGACGCACATCAGGCATTTATCGCCGCCCAGCATAT
>CALAIJ010000273.1 GCA_937923365.1 uncultured Sulfitobacter sp. | reverse complement strand
TCTGCCAGTTGCGGCAGGCATCTGCGCTGCGCCTCGGGCGTCAGGTGGAAAAAGCTGTTCCAGCCCAGAATGCCGTCCCATGTCTCCCCCTTGGGCAGGTCGCGTATATCGGCACAGCGCCAGTCCCCGTCGGGCCATCTGCTGCGCGCAAATGCCAGCATGTTTTGCGAGAAATCCATGCCCGTCACGCGAAAGCCCTGCGCGATCAGCCCGCGCGCAATGGGCTCCCCCGTGCCGCAGCCCAGATCAAGCACGCGCGCCCCTGCGGGCAGCATGCGCGCGAACCGCTTCAGCCAGCCCGCCTCAAAAAGCGTGCGGCTGCGCGCGGCGTCAAAGGTCTGCGCCTGTCGGTCATAGGTGCCTTGTAAGGCTGTGGGATCGCAAAGGGCTGCCACGTTCACCCGTCCCCCAAGTGACGGCTGAGAAACGTCAGCCAGTTTTCGTTGCACAGTTTCGCAATCAGCGCCTCGCCGTAGCCGTGGGCGTGCATGGCGGCGACCAGATTGGGCAATTCGCCCGCGTGCGCGATCCCTTCAGGCATGGGTGCGCCATCAAAATCAGAGCCAAGGCCGATATGGTCCTCGCCCGCGACCTCGATCATATGGTCCAGCTGGCGGATGCAATCGTCCAGCCCTGCTTTGCCGGTGCGCCACCCGTCGTCGCTCAGGAACACCGTGGCAAAATTCAGCCCCGCCATACCGCCCGACTGGGCGATGGCGCGCAACTGCGCGTCAGTCAGGTTGCGGGCATTGCGGCCCAGCGCATAGGCGTTGGAATGGGTGGCGACCAGCGGCAGCCCCGCCGCGCCTACGTCCCAGAACCCCTGCATGGTCAAATGCGACGTGTCGATCATCACGCCCAACTCTGCGCAACGCGCAACCAGCCGCTTGCCGTCTTCGGTCAGCCCGCCGCCGGTGTCGCCGTCCACGCCGGATTGAAACGGCACGCCATCGCCAAAGATCGTGGGCCGCGACCAAACGATCCCCAAAGAGCGCAGCCCCATGGCGTAAAGCGCATCCAGCGCCAACAGGTCAGGGCCAATGCAATCGGCCCCCTCCAGATGCAGCACACAGGCCATCCGGTCAGAGACAAAGCTGCGCGCAAGGCTTTGTGCGTCCGTACAGATGTCGATGTAGCCCGCAGCTTGCAATTGCGCTGCGATCCCTGCCTGACCGATGGCGGCGACAAGGGCTTGCGCCTCGTCCAACTTCGGCGGCAGCGGCATATCAAACTGCCCGCCGTCAAAGGAATCAAAATCAAATGGTGCGCGGGTTTCGGGCGAATAAAGCGCAAAAAATCCGCCGCCCAGCCCCCCTGCGGCGGCATGTGGCATGTTGATGTGCCCCACCGGCTGCGCAAAGTCGCGCACCGGATTGTCAGAGCCGCACCAAAGGCGCCCCAGGGCATCGTTATGACCGTCAAATACCAGCATCATCCTTTCCAGGTTGGTCCTGCCGGATCATCTGTCGCAATGACATGATAGAGCGAGGCCTCTCCGGTCATGGAGGGAACAGCCCCGTGCATCAGGTTCTCGGGCACCGACATCGTGTCACCGGGGGCCAGCGTGGCCTCTCCGCTGTCATGTTCGCCGGACCCCTTCCAGAATACGCGCCAATGGCCGTGCATGGGCATCAGAACGGACGGGCGGTCGTGCTTGTGCATGGTCTCGCTGGCGCTTTCGCGGGTCAGCAGATCAACCTCGAAACCGGGCTTGTCGCGGATGATCCCTGTCGCGCCGATGACCTTGCAGGGCGTGCCGGAGCCTGCCAGCGCCTTCATGTCCAGATAACGGCGCACGTAGCCCCCGACCAGTTCCATGGCCGTTGGCGTGTCGACCTGCGCCAGCTCTTGCGGGGTGAGCACGGGCATGGGTTTGACCCCTTCGGGCAGGGCGACACCCTGCTTGCTGTCATAAAGCTTGCCATTGTCGCCCAGCACCAGCCCGTGGGCCTGCGCGTCCTGAATGACGTGAGGGGCCCAGATCACACCACCGCCTGCGTCATCGCCGCCAAGGATCGCCATGATCATCCCGTAATCGGTGCCGATGTTTTCGAACCCGCGGAAAATGTTGGTGGGGATGTTGATGATGTCCCCTTCCTCCAGCGTGACCTCTCCTGCGTCGCCCCGCTCCCCCCAGAAGAACCGCCAGCGGCCTTTGAGGACAAAGAACACCTCGGCGGTGCGGTGGTTGTGCATGGAGTTGCGGCATTTGGGCGGCTGACCTGCAGCCCCGATGTTGAAGCCGTGCGGAATGGAGATATGCACGTGCTGGTCCGCGCTCTCGGACACGCCCCCGCCGATGATGGTGAAGTTCTCCTTTTGATCGGAGCCCGGCGTATGGGCGTCGATAAAGGCCGTTTTGCAGGGCTTGAGATCGCCGTAACGGACGATGCGTTTTTCCATGTCTTGCGGGGTCATTGGGCAGTTTCCTCGATCTGGGATCTGGTGTTTTCAAATATGTCAAAAGCTCGGATCCAGCTGTCGCGCACTGACTGGATCAGGACCGGCTCAAGCGAGATACATTGCGCACCTGCAACGATTTCGGTGCGCGCATCCATCATCGGCTTGAACAGGATCATTTCATTTGCCGCTGTGTGCTGTCTGTTGACGCCTGCGACGGGTTCGAACTGGATGTTGAGCGAACACAGAATACAGCCGGGCCGCTCGATCGCCAGATAGCGCCGATGATGCGTGCCCATCAGTTGGTTACGCCAACGGGTTTCAACAATTTCCTCGCCG
>CALAIJ010000272.1 GCA_937923365.1 uncultured Sulfitobacter sp. | reverse complement strand
CGGTGGTTTTTGGTGTGCTTAAGTCGCACTTTCCACACTATCTTGCGTGCACCTTCAGATGACGATCGGGTATCATTTCTCGGAAAAGGAACTATATTGGTGCTATCAAAATGGTTTGTTCCCAAACCCCAAAGAAAGCCTCCAAAATGATCCTCTACGGCCTGCCCACCTGCTCCGACTGCAAAAAAGCCCAAAAGGCCCTTGAGGGCGCGGGCCATAGTGTCACCTTCCGCGACGTGCGCGCCGACCGGTTGACCGAAGCCGAATGGGCCCCCCTCATCGCAGAATTCGGCGACAACATCATTGACCGTAAATCCCAGACCTACCGCAATCTCAACGCGTGGATGCGAGAGAGCGAGGCGGAGGCGCAGCTGATGGACCAGCCCGCCCTCATGGCCCGCCCGATCCTCTCCGACGGCACCAGAATGACCCTCGGTTGGGACGAGGCGGTCCAAGCCGTCTGGTTGGGTTGACGGCGCGCGTCTGCACGCGCGGTGTACGTCCGGTGTACATTGTGTGACAATTAACCCATTGTTAACATTTGCATTTTCCCAAGTTGCGTGGGCGCGGTTTTCCCTGCAAACTCAAGGGCATGTTCGATCTTTCTCATCCTCCTGCGGGTTTCATTGAAAATCCCTTCCCGCACTACGATGAATTGCTCCGAAAAACCCCCGTATGCCCCCAGAATGACGGCTCTTTTCTGGTCTGTAACCACGCTGATCTGAACGCCATCTACCGCGATACGGCGACCTATATTTCCGATAAAAAACAAGCCTTTGCGCCCAAGTTCGGGCAGGGCACCCCGCTGTATGAGCACCACACGACCAGCCTTGTGTTCAACGATCCGCCCCTGCACACCCGCGTGCGCCGCATCATGACCGCTGCCCTCGCCCCCAAAGCCATCCAGAAGATGGAGCCGGGCTTGATCAAGATCATCGACCAACTGCTTGATAACATGCCGGAAAACCCTGATCTTGTTGCCGATTTTGCCATGTCTATTCCGATCCAGATCATTGGCAATCTGCTTGATATTCCCCCCTCCGACCGCACCCCGCTGCGCGACTGGTCCCTCGCCATCCTCGGCGCGCTCGAACCCACCTTGACCCCTGCGCAGTTGGAAAAAGGCCACGCCGCCGTGTCCGAAGTTAAGGCGTATTTACAAGGGCTTGTAGCGGATCGCAAAGCCTCCCCGGGGGATCCCGAAACAGACGTTTTGACCCGTCTGATTGCAGGTGACGATGCAGGGCAGCTGACGGAAATCGAGCTTATCCAGAACTGTATCTTCATTCTGAACGCAGGGCATGAGACCACGACCAACCTTATCGGCTCCGGCCTGGCGCTGTTGCACGACCACCCCGATCAAAAGCACCGGCTGATGACTGACCCGACGTTGATCGACACCTGTGTCGAAGAGGTGCTTCGCTTCCGTTCTCCCAACCAGTTTGGCAATCGCGAAACCACCAAGGACGTCACCTTGGGCGGCCACCTGATCCCCGTAGGGAGCAACCTGCACCTGTGTATCGGCGCGGCCAATCGTGACCCGCAGGTATTTGATAATCCATCAGAGTTTGATATCGGGCGCAGACCCAACAGACATCTGGCCTTTGCGGGCGGGCCGCATGTTTGTGTGGGTCTGACGCTGGCGCGGATGGAAGGGCGGATCGCGTTGCAGCGGTTCCTGGCCAAGTTTCCCGATTACCAGATCCGGGCAGGGCGCAAGACCGGAGGGCGGATCCGCTTTCACGGCCTTAGTCATTTACCCGCGCACCTCGGGTAGAAAGAACATCCAAGAAAGGGCTGGACACAACAGGGGTCCGAACGGCACAGTTGTGTGAATAAAACGCGGTATTAAAAACGAGGGAAAAATGCGTCTCACAACAGCAGCAATGGCCGGTTTCGGTCTGATGATGGCAACACTAATGCCCGCACAGGTCGCGGCAGAAGCCAAGATTTACCCCTATCACGGCGCGAACTACTGCCCGGCAGGGTTCCAGCCTGTACAGATCAATGGTGTGATTTGTTGCGGCAAGCCGAACCAGCACATGAGCTACAGTCAGATGCTGGCCCATCCCATGCCGAAAAAGCGCCATGTGCGCAAAGCGACCCACCGCCACACGCACAAAAAGCGCGTCGTCTATTCCGCGCGCGCCCATTGCCCTGTGGGCGAAAAGGGCTGCTCGTAATAGCGATATGTCCGGTTCAGAGTGCCCGGCGGCAAGCGCCGGGCCAAGACTTCAGAGCAGGGACAGATCGGCAGCCATCTGACGTCCGTCGCGCCCTTCAGCAAGTTCAAAGCTGACTTTCTGATCATCGGCCAGACCTGTCAGACCAGAACGTTCGACGGCAGAGATATGCACAAATACATCGCTGCCACCATCGTCGGGGGCGATAAAGCCAAACCCTTTTGTGGTGTTAAACCATTTCACGGTGCCTGTTGGCATAATGTCCGTGCCTCCTTTGCTTTCACATTCCTGACGGTTCAGGGTGAGGTAGGCCCAAGGGCCAAACCTCACACCAAAGAAGATTGCGCGGTTTGAGAAAAAATCAAGTTTTTTGGTGAGTTTTTCGGTTTCACGCTGAAAATTTGAGCAACACAGGAGCACTTATGACGACGTTGATCTACGGATTGAAGAACTGCGACACCTGCCGCAAGGCGCTCAAGGCGCTGCCCGATGCGCAACTGGTCGATGTGCGCAGCGACGGTGTGCCAGTGCCCGTCCTGAACGCCGCCCTTGCCCAATTTCCCGAGCAGTTGGTCAACACCCGCTCCACCACGTGGAGAGGGCTAAGCGAGGCTGAGCGGCAGGCTCCGCCAAAATCACTGCTTCAAGAGCATCCAAGCCTGATGAAGCGGCCGTTGATTGCCGTGCAGGGCAAGCTGTTTCTGGCGTGGAACAAAGATGTCGAGGCTGCTGTGCGAGCGCTGCTGTAAGCAACGCTCGTACGCTGGTCAGGCCGTACGTGCGCGCAATGCCCGATCAAACGAGAATGGCCCCGCACCTTTGATCACCAGCACCACCAGCAGGAAGACCCACAAGGCGCGCTGGTCCATCATGATGGCGTCCGGAAAGCGGTCAAACCACGCGCCGATTTCGCCGGACTGGCCGTGGCCGTAGATGTCTGTCAGGGATTGCACAAAGACAAATCCGATCATGCCCAAGGCGGCAAGGCGCGTCAAAAGCCCTAGCACGATCAGCGCGGGCAGCAGGAATTCCGCCCAAGTGCCCGCCACGGCGACGGCCCAGTGAAAGACGCCCAACTGGTCGCTGTCATAGCCCACAGCTTCGAAGGCTTTGGGGAAAATCTGGGCGTAGGCGCCCGTTGAAGGGGTCCAGAGGCCTGCAAGGCCGTCCCCCAGTTTTGTGAGCCCCGCGTTCACGAAATAGACCGCAAGGATGGCGGCAAACAAGAAACGCGCAAGAGTTGGCACCAGCCAGTCCGCGCGTTCAAGCGTGGCGCTTAGGTTGTTGATCCTGGAAATTAATGAAGTCATTTCAAGTCCTTGTGTTTAGGTCGTTCTGTGGGCGCTGGACCGCAGCTGTGCCTAGCAAAAGCGTCAGGGTCGCGGTCAGGTCAAAGTCGGGATGCGCGCCAAGCGTCTGTTCCGCCGCTGCCTCAAATCCCGCGCCTTGGGCCATCGTGTCCAGCCAATCGGCAGCACCTTCGGGCAACAGATGGGGTTTTGGGTCAAACTCGGGGCGGGTGATCAGCACGTCTTGTGCCATGGCGCGCGGTTTGGGGGCTGCCTCCTCGGCGTTAAAGCGCCAGATATCGAACAGCGGCCAGTCCGACCGCAAAATGCGCGTTGACGGGGCCAGCGTCAGGGGGGTCGTGGCCAGCGTCTGTTCCGGTATCGCGGCAAGGTCATGGGCCGTCAAAGGTGCGACATCCGCCGCGTGGTAGGACAGGCGCAAGGCATAGTCCAAACGTGCTGCGTCTGCCAGATACCCGATCTCTGCCAATGGCTCAAACCCGGCGATAAACGCAGGGAAATCAGCGCCATAGAACATCATCAGAGGGGAGGATGGCGGATGGCTACGCACATAGAAGGGGGCGAGGGCTGCAAAATTCTGTGCGCCGATCAGTTTGGCGACAAGGGGAAAGGCGGTCTCGAGCGCTGCGATCAGCGCATGGGTGACGTTGTTGCGATAGACGTCATAGCGTTTGCCCGCAGGGGCGTTGTTGCCGTCCACAAGACCGTCAGGCAAGGGCGTGCCCGCATCCAGAAGGCCTGAGCGAAAGGCGGCTTGGGTCGTCATGCCGCCAACATCTCTGACGCGCGGCAGGCCTCTGCCCGCAGGGTAGGCCAATCAGGTACGTCGTTGTCCCATTCCACCAGCACGGGGGCAGGGCCTGTTTGCTGCAAGGTATACGCCAGCAGCGCCCAGACGGGGTCAGCCACTTCGCGCCCGTGACTGTCGATAAGCAAGGGGGCGCCATGGCTGTCTTCGTCGGCGTCATGTCCGCCCACGTGAATTTCGCCCACTTTGTCCGTCGGGAAAGCGTCAATATAGGCCTGCGCGCTTTGGCCCAGATTGGTGGCCGAGATGAAGACGTTGTTCACATCCAGCAACAACCCGCAGCCCGTGCGGGCCGTCACTTCGGCCAGAAAGTCGGTTTCCGACATCGTCGATTCCGCAAACGCTAGATAGCTCGACGGATTTTCCAGCAGCATCTGGCGGCCCAGAAGGTTTTGCACTTGGTCGATATGGTCGGTCACGGTCTGCAATGTGGCCGCGGTATAGGGTAGCGGCAGCAGGTCGTTCAGAAACTCTGACCCGTGGGTGGACCACGCCAGATGCTCCGAAAAGCGGGCGGGTTGCGCCCAGTCGCAAAGACGTTTGAGGCGGGCAAGGTGGTCTGGATCAAGGCGGCCTTCGCCACCGATCGACAGCCCGACGCCGTGGACAGACAGGGCAAAATCCTGCGACAGGGCACGCAGCTGCGCGTGCGGGCGGCCGCCATCGCCCATGTAATTCTCGGCATGCACCTCCAGCCAGGCCACGGGGCCGGGGTCTGCACGTAAGTCGCTGAAATGCTGGGGTTTGTAGCCAACGCCAATCGCGTTCGGCAGATCGTCAAAGCGGGGGGGAGTGTCGCGCATTCGGGTGCCCTCCGTCCGGTGAAGAGCCTTGGACAGGCGCGCCGCCCAAGGCCAGATCGCTTATGCTGGCAGGTCGCGCTTGAGCGCCTCAAGGGAGCCTTTGCGTGCGGTGCCGTCAGCCATCTTGGGCAGATCGATGCTGGCGCAAGTGCCTGCGTCAACCAATGTCCACGCGTTGCCCTGATAATCAGTGACGGATGTGCCCGCGCATGTGGTGCCGGGGCCTGCTGCGCAGTCGTTCTGACCGGCCAGAGACACGCCGTAGCATTTCTCTTTGGACGCGGCATCAGCCGTTGTGGTGGTGGAGGTCATCGCGGCGGCAACAGCGCCTGCGATAGCGACGGATTTCAATGTTGTAGACATGTGGGTCTCCCGTAAATTGTCTGCATCAACGTGGTGGTATGAGATATAAACCATTCAGGCAGGCGAAACACCATTCACGAGGCAGTGTGTCACAAACCCGTCAGGATTTCCGCTCAAAACTGAAAGAAACACGCGGTTTCGCCCGATTTCGACGGCAAATTTGTTACAAACCTGTCGCAGGCCCCACGCCACCACTTGAGCGGCGTGAGAATTGTTACAGTCCTTGGCGCAGATCCGGTGGGGTTGCTTCGGCGCGCAAGGCGGTCACCACGTCGGTCAACGCCTGCACAGAGGTCTGTTTCTCGCCCAAGCGGCGGACAGAGACTGTCTTTTCCTCAACCTCGCGTTTGCCCACGGCCAAAATCACAGGAACCTTGCCCACGGAATGTTCGCGGACCTTGTAGTTGATTTTCTCGTTGCGGATGTCCGCCTCGGCGCTCACGCCTGCCGCTTTAAGGGCCTCGACCACTTCGAGGACATAGGCGTCAGAATCCGACGTGATGGAGGCGACCACAACCTGACGCGGGGCCAGCCAGAAGGGCAGCTTGCCTGCGTGTTCTTCGATCAGAATGCCGATGAACCGCTCGAACGAGCCAAGCGTCGCGCGGTGCAGCATCACGGGGCGGTGTTTGCCACCATCCGCACCAATATAGGTCGCATCCAGCCGTTCGGGCAGCACGAAATCCACTTGATGGGTGCCACATTGCCAGTCGCGGCCAATGGCATCGGTCAGCACGAACTCCAGCTTGGGGCCATAGAACGCGCCTTCGCCCGGGTTCAGTTCGGGTTCGATGCCGGCGTTGCGGGTGGCGGTCAGCAGGGCCTCTTCGGCTTTGTCCCAGACCTCATCTGACCCCGCGCGGGTGTCGGGGCGGTCGGAGAATTTCACTTTGAAGTCGGTGAAGCCCAGATCACGGTACATCGACGACAGGAAGTCGATGTAGGTCGCAGTCTCGCTCTCAATCTGGTCTTCGCGGCAGAATATATGGCCATCGTCTTGGGTAAAGCCACGCACGCGCATGATGCCGTGCAGCGCGCCGGAGGGCTCATAGCGCGCGCAAGAGCCGAACTCGGCCATGCGCAAGGGCAGGTCGCGGTAGCTTTTCAGGCCTTGGTTGAAGATTTGCACGTGGCAGGGGCAGTTCATGGGTTTGAGCGCATTCACCGCCTTTTCGCGGGCGTGCTCCTCGTCCACTTCGACGATGAACATGTGCTCTTGGTATTTCTCCCAATGGCCCGAGGCCTCCCACAGCTTGCGGTCCACGACTTGCGGGGTGTTCACCTCCACATAGCCGCCTGCGCGTTGCTTGCGGCGGACAAAGTCCTGCAACTCGGTGTAGATGCGCCAGCCGTTGGGGTGCCAGAAGATCTGGCCGGGGGCCTCTTCCTGCATGTGAAACAGGTCCATTTCGCGGCCCAGCTTGCGGTGATCGCGTTTGGCCGCTTCCTCCAACATGTTGAGATGCGCGCGCAGCTTTTCCTTGCCGGTGAAGGCGACGCCATAGATGCGCTGCAGCATGGCGCGGTCACTGTCGCCGCGCCAGTAGGCACCTGCGATCGACATCAGTTTAAAGCTGTCACCGGGCACCTGGCCGGTGTGTTGCAGGTGCGGCCCGCGGCACAGGTCCTGCCAGTCGCCATGCCAGTACATGCGCAGCGGCTCATCGCCGGGAATGGCGTTGATCAGTTCGACCTTATAAGGCTCGCCCAAGTCTTCATAATGCTTGATGGCGCGGGCGCGGTCCCAGACCTCGGTGCGGACGGGCTCACGCTTGTTGATGATTTCCTTCATCTTCTTTTCGATGACGGCGAGGTCTTCGGGCGTGAAAGACTCCTTGCGATCAAAGTCATAGTACCAGCCGTCCTTGATGACGGGGCCAATGGTGACCTTGGTATCGGGCCAGATCTCCTGCACGGCGCGGGCCATGATGTGCGCGAGGTCGTGGCGCACCAACTCATTGGCCTGCTCCTCGTCCTGCATGGTGTGGATGGCCAGATCGGCATCCGTCTCAATAGGCCAGGCCAGATCGAAATGCGCACCGTTTACGGTGGCAGAAATGGCTTTCTTGCCCAAGGATTTGGAAATGTCGGCGGCGACCTCACCGGCGGTGATGCCCGAATCATATTGGCGTGCATTGCCATCGGGAAGTGTCAGGGAAATCTGGGCCATGTCAGGCTCCTCGTCAGTTTGGCGCCCACGGAACGCCCGATTGCGGGTTATGGTGTGGGGCCTTAGTGCCGCTGACGGGGGAATCTGTCAATTGCCGTAACGGGTTGCAGGCCGCATCAGTGCAAAGAAGAAACACCCCGTCGGGCCAGCCCCGCAATGTATACCGAAGAATACGTTGACTGCGACACCCCAGTGCCTATTTACGACATATCCCCGCAGTGCTTGCGGTGGGCCGACACCAACAGACTTGACCCCAAGGAGCCTGCAATGCCGACCTATAACCGTAATTTTCAGCTGACCCTCAATGACATCGATCTGATCGAGGAGTCGCTGCGCGCCCGTGGCCGCGAATTGTGCAAGCTGCGCCGTACCTTGTCGGATGAAAACCCTGCCAACCTGCAAGCCATCAGCGTGATCGAGCAAGACCAGCGCGACGGGGAAGAGCTGTTGGGCCGGCTGCACGACCAAAAGGTCTTTTACCGGCCCAATTCAACTGTCTACGTCAGCGGCTAAGCCAGCCGGGCTGCGAAAACCGCGTAGCCCATGATCAGACAACACAGCCAGCCCAGATTGAACAGAATGGGCCTCAGCGGCATTCGCGCAATGCCGCTGATCATGCCAAGGGCATGTGCCACCCGTAGCCAAAAGAACGCGATTGCGGTCCAGTATGTCAGAGTGCTGAACCCGTCCACACGATCCACCAGCAAGACCAGCACCGCAAAAGGCACGAATTGTTCCAGCATGTTCAGATGGGCGCGGTGTGCGCGGTGTACCCAAGCAGGCAGGCGCGTCATGTCAGGAGGACGGTGAAAATCGTCAGGTCCGTCCGCCACGTCGGGCTGCCGGGTGACACCGACGATGTAGGGTATCCACAAGGATGCGGCAAAAAGGGACAGGCAGGTCAGAACGCCAAGTTCCGTTGGAAAAGTATTCATAAACCCGCTCCTTATCCTGCAGCCTTAAGGCCGGTGCCTGTTTCAAGCCATGACTTCAGCGAGGACGCCAGGCGCGCCCAGCCTTCGGCCACACCTTCCTGACCTTCGGGGATGTCGTAATGCTCAATCGTCAGCTTGCATTGTTCGCCCTGCGGCTCGATCTGGTAGGCCATCCTTGAGGCAGGGGCACCGGGGCCAAAGAAATGCGGCTCGAACGTGGTCTCAATGCGGGTCTTGGGTGTCTCCTGCGTCACGGTTTGCGAGAGCATCGTATTGCCATCGGGCAGGATGAAGTTGATCACATTGCCCTCACGCGTCGCGCGGTCACAGGCAAAGTGGTAGGCGGCCATGCTGTCAGGATTGCTAAGCGCGTCCCACAGGGCGTCCTGAGTGCAGCGGATAAACGTCTGCATCACAAAGTCAGGCTTGGTCATTGGTGTATTCCTTTCAAGAGATTGTTTGAGGTCTAACACCGCTCGTGCCGCTGGTTTTGCGCGCATCGGCTCAATCCAGCGGTCAATGGTTTGTTGAAGGGGGACGGCGTTAAGATAGTGATGTTTGAACCGTCCCTTTTTCAGAGGGATCACCAGCCCTGCGTCTTCAAGCACGCCGAGGTGCTTCATGACGCCAAAGCGGGTCATGGCCAGCAATTCCGTCAGTTCCTGCAACGTCTGCCCGTCGCGCTGGCGCAATGCGTCCAGAAGGGTGCGGCGGGCCGGATCGGCAAGGGCTTTGAAAATACTGTCCATGGTATGGCTTATAGGTGACGATATAGTCACGTGACAAGATGGTCACGTAATATTTGTGCCGTTGCACCCGCCACAACCTGCGCGCATGATCGCCAAAACGAGGGGGAGGTGCCCCATGGGCCAGACGCAATTTATCCAGACAAACAAGGGCCGCAGGCTGGCCTATCACCGCTTGGATGGGCGGGGACCCTGTGTTGTTTTTCTTGGCGGATTAAAGTCCGACATGCAGGGCACAAAGGCGGTATTCCTCGAAGATTGGGCCCGCAAAGAGGGCCGCGCCTTCCTGCGATTCGACTATTCCGGCCACGGCGAATCGTCCGGTGACTTTACCGATGGCTGCATTGGCGACTGGGCCGAGGACACGGCCGAGGCGGTCGCGCAACTGACCCAAGGGGCCATTCTGCCGGTCGGCTCCTCCATGGGAGGGTGGCAGGCGCTGTTGCTGGCCCGTGCGCACCCGCGCCGCATGGCAGGGTTGGTCACTATCGCGGCGGCACCTGATTTCACCGAAGACGGCTACTGGGCCAGCTTCACCGATGCGCAAAAAGCGACGTTGAAGGCAGAGGGGCAGGTCGAATTGCCCTCCGACTATATGGAGCCCTACATCATCACGACCCGCATGATCGAAGACGGGCGCGACAATCTGGTGCTGCGCGCGCCGCTCGATTTGCCGTTCCCTGTGCGGTTCCTGCAAGGCACGGCAGATACAGCCGTCAGTGTTGAAACCGCCGTGCGCCTGCTGGAGCATGCCACAGGGCCGGACATGCAGCTGCGTCTGGTAAAAGACGCCGATCACCGGTTTTCTGACGATCGATGTCTGGCGCTGATGCTTGAAGCGATAGATGAGGTTTTGGGAGCAAACACATGAAAGTAATCCTAAATTTCTTGCTCCGTGCTGTGCTGTGTCTTGGGGCGGCAGCCGCGGCCTTGTGGGTTTTCGGACCTTATGAGCCTGATGATCTGAGCGCTGAGTTTGAGCCGCGCAAGTTCGGCGAAGGCGTGCAGGTCTACTTTGAAAGTGTTGAATCCGCCTTTGACGACATCACGCCAGGCGTCGAAAAGCAGGTCATCTGGGCAGGCCAGCAGGAAACCCGCACACCGTGGTCTATCCTCTATGTGCATGGGTTTTCCGCCACGGCGCAGGAAATCCGGCCCGTGCCCGACGATGTGGCCAAGGCTTTGGGCGCAAATCTGGTCTTTACCCGCCTCACAGGCCACGGCCGCAGCGGCGAAGCAATGGCCGAGGGCAGCGTGCCTGCGTGGATGGGCGACATGGCCGAAGGGCTGGCGGCGGCCCGTGCCACGGGGGACCGCGTTTTGGTCATCTCCACCTCCACGGGCGCAACGCTGGCCGCGGCGGCGGCTGTGGACACGGCATTGATGCAGGACGTGGGCGGCATTGTTATGGTCTCGCCCAACTTCGGAGTGCAGAACCCTGCGGGGCCTTTGCTGGCATGGCCCGCGGCGCGCTATTGGCTGCCGCTGTTGGCGGGCACAACGCGGGAGTTTACGCCGGAGAACGCAGGCCACGCGCGTTTTTGGACAACCAAATATCCATCCGTTGCGGCCCTGCCCATGGGCGTGCTGATCAAGGCTGTGGATGCACTTGACCTAAGCACGACGCCCGTGCCCGCTTTGTTCATTTTCTCGGACGACGACAAGGTCGTGCGCCCCGATCTGACACGCGCCGCCGCCAAGGAATGGGGCGGGGCGGTGCAAATCGTGAACCCGACCTTGGGGGCAAAGGATGATCCCTTCGCCCATGTCATCGCAGGCGATATCCTGTCGCCCTCCCAAAACGCGCCAACAGTGGCGGCAATTCTGGACTGGGTGGAAGGTTTATGATGCAGCAACGTATCTCGCTGATCACGTTGGGGGCAAAGGACCCCGTGGCTCTGGCCGCTTTTTATGATGCAATGGGGTGGCAGCGCGAAGAAAGCCCTGATGGGGTGATTGCCTATGACCTGATCGGTCAGACGCTGGGCCTCTATCCGCTGGAAAAGCTGGCAGAGGATATCGGGCTGGACCTGTCCGAAATGGGGCGCGGGGCGACAACCTTTTCGTACAACGTGGCGGAAAAGGCGGACGTGGCTCCGGTACTAGACGCGGCCAAATCGGCAGGAGGGCGGGTGCTGAAACCCGCGCATGACATCTTTTGGGGCGGGCACATCGGGTATTTCGCGGACCCCGAAGGCAATATCTGGGAAGTGGCGCATAATCCCTTTTCGCCTTTGGGTCCCAAGGGCGAATTCCGCTGGAACGGCCATAGCTGATGCGCAAACCCGCCAGCATGTGGAGCCTTGAGACGCTGGGGCGCGTGCGTCTGTCCAAACATTTCTACATGCGCGACTTTTTGTATTCGGAGATTGCAGGGTTTCACGGGCGCACGAACATTCCCGAAAACCCTGATCTGGTGATTTCCCACGGCCGCGCGTTCTGTACCGAACTGCTGGACCCATTGGAGGAAACCTTTGGCCGTATTGCCGTGCGCTCTGGCTATCGCTCGCCTGAATTGAACCGCTATGGCAATGAAAACAAACTTAATTGTGCGCGAAACGATAATCCGTTGGAGTGCCATATTTGGGATTACTTTGACGGGGACGCGGCAATTGCAGGGGCTTCCATCGTGGTGCCGTGGTTTGCAGATCGCTACGATCAGGGGCGCGACTGGCGCGATCTGGCGTGGTGGATACATGACCATTTGCCCTATTCGGACATGTGGTTTTTTCCCAAACTGGCGGCGTTGAATCTTGTCTGGCGCGCACAGCCGCAGCGGACGATTTCCAGCTATATCGCACCGCGGGGCATGCTGTTGCGCGCAGGGGAGGCGCCGCAGGAACCGCTGGCCCGGCGACAGGCCCGCTATGCTGATTTCCCACCCTTCCGAGGCATCGCATACCCTTGATATTGCGGCCCGCGAGCGGCGTGATATAGACGGGGAGAAACCGCGATAGTTGCGCGGAACCGATCCTCTGATTTAGGCGACAGGCGCGGATATGGCTGAACCTCTGGTATTGCTGCCCGGCATGATGTGCGACGCGCGGTTGTTTGGCCCGCAGATCGCTGAACTGTCCGCTGATACGGCTGTGATGTGCGCGCCGATTACCCAAGGAGAGCGGATCGAAGAGATTGCCTCCAGCCTGCTGGATCTGCTGCCCAAGCGGTTTGCTTTGGCGGGGTTGTCCATGGGCGGGATCGTGGCGATGGAAATTCTGCGCCGTGCGCCCGACCGGATCACGCGGATTGCGCTGATGGACACGAATCCCTTGGCAGAAACCCCTGTAATCGCCGCCAACCGCGAACCTCAGATCGTCAAAGTACGGTCAGGGCGTCTGTTGGAAGTGATGCGCGACGAGATGAAGCCCGGCTATCTTGCCCCCGGTCCACAGCGCGCAGATGTGCTGGATCTGGTCATGGACATGGCCGAAACGCTGGG